>BQIY01000093.1 GCA_021604265.1 Nitrospirales bacterium | reverse complement strand
TTGTGCATATACAAACGTATTCACTCCCCCTAACAACCCAATCGGATCACTTTCCACATACCGTCCGGTGCTCGGATCATAATCTCTGAAATAATTATAACTGAACCCGGTTTCCGCATCCGCATACTGCCCGGGGAATCGCTGATTGTTACTGGCGGTTCCCGTGATCGCATGCGTTTCCCCAAACGGCTTGTAGACCGCATCCCAGACGAGCGCTTGATTCCCATCCGTCATCTTCTGCGGCGTACCCAGGTGATCGGCATGGACATAGAACAGGCCAGTCCCGCCACCCGTTCCCGCGCTCACTAATCTCACAGCATCTGCCACGACCACTCCTGTACTACTATCGGCAACAACAACCCGATGGTTGCTGGAGGGGGCCATACTAAATTGTCCGAGGTAATTCCAGGTTCCGCCGTTTTGTTGTTGGTTGACCGTGATTGGCGTACTGCCACCCACATGATGCACGGTATAGGTCACGTCATCGGCTCGATCCGCATCACTCGTCCACTTGGCATAGACATCCAGCGACTCGGTCGTCGTCAGCGTAGGCGTCCAGGTGACCTAGTTGGGTGTCGGATTATGCGGGACCACATAGAGCGCATCCGCGACCACCGTGCCATTACTCACATCGGATAATTCCAGCACCGACAGTTGTTGTATATCATTGGACTGTAGGAAAAACACACAGAAGGCTTCTTGGTCAAAGAAGCCTCCTGTGAGAAAACTCTCTTGCGTCAAGGACGTATCCTCAAACTTTAATGTTCAAATACAATGCCCCTTTCCCTCGATGAATGAAAACCAGCGTTTGCGCACCATTCAAATGCGTGGCAATTTTGGCATAGTCCTCCTCTGACTGAATCGGCTTTCGATTAATTTCACTGATAATATCTCCCCGGACTAATCCCGCCTTTGCCGCTTGACTACGAGGATCCACTTCTATGACCACCACTCCGTTCACTTCATGACTTACCCCCAACTGGGCGACGAGCCTTTCATCTAAGTTTTGAACAGCGACTCCAGCTAGAGCGCCTTCTGAAACATCTTCGGTGTTTCGGGCCATCTGCATTGGCTTTTGATTCTCACGAATAACGGCTTTCACCATTTTTTTCTGACCATCTCGAATGAGCGACATCTTCACTTCGCTACCGACTTTCGTACCAATCACATATTGTTGAAGGTTACGAGGATCGGTTACCGCTTTTCCCTGATAGCCCACGATCACATCTCCGCGTTGAAGACCGGCCTGATCTGCCGGGCTCCCAGCCGCGACATTGGTGACAAGTGCACCGGAAGCCTTATCCAAATGAAAGGATTCCGCTAAATTTGAGCTCACTTCTTGAATGCCCACTCCTAAAAACCCTCGGACAACCTTCCCGGTGCTGACTAAACCGGCATAGACCGGTTTGGCAAGATTCGTTGGCACCGCAAATCCGACACCTTGGTACCCACCCGATTGAGAGAAAATGGCCGTGTTAATGCCAATCAATTCCCCCTTCGTGTTGACCAACGCCCCTCCTGAATTTCCGGGATTGATGGCAGCATCTGTTTGAATGAAATCTTCATACTGCGTGATGCCCATGCCTCCACGGCCCAAAGCACTGACAATACCTGAAGTTACGGTCGAGTTGAGACCAAAGGGATTCCCCACCGCCAAAACATATTCACCCACACGAAGTTTCGAAGAATCACCCCATCGAACATAAGGAAGATTTTCTCCATCAATTTTCACGACCGCTAGATCGGTCTGAGGATCGAGGCCTATGACTTTCCCTGAGAACTCCCGCTTGTCTGGAAGCGTCACAGTGATTTCGGACGCATGTTCCACGACATGATTGTTCGTCACCACGTAGCCGTCTGACGAAACGATCACGCCGGACCCTGCTCCTTGCCTCTCAGGAACAGGCGGCCCTCCATGTCTCCTCGGCATTTTCGGCCTCTCTGGCAGACCAGGCATACCAAAAAATTCAGGAAGTCGCTCAAATGGATTCCCGGACATTTGAGGCTGCATCTCTTTGCTAACCGTGATGTTGACGACGGCGGGTGTCACCATCTGAACAATATCTGCAAACCCCGTCTTCTCACTGAAAGACAATGCATTCGAGGCCGCGCCATCAGAAACCTGCGTCTCAGATGCTTGAGAGTGGCGAGGAGTATCCCATGGACCAAGCGTGACTAATCCCAAGACAAGGGCTGCACCAACGACGCCTGAACTTACGCTTCTCCACCTTCGTGCAACACGCAACGATATTGGGTCTGGTTGATGATTGTGAGATTCATGCTGACTATTCATTTCTGTCCTCCTTGAGTAGATAATTCGAAATCTTTAAGGTCATGCTAAACCCTCAACCTTAAGGCCACATTAATGAACGATTAATTTTTTCTCATTCTCAAAATGAGATGATAGGTGAGAGAGGTCAGAACCGCATTGGGAGGAGAATTAAGAACTTCATGAATTCACACTTTCGATATTGATCGTCAGCAAATTCATTCCAGAACTTTTCAGCATACTTCGGCCTGGTAGATTGAAATACTTACATTGTGTATGGAAACTCATGCTGTCATTCAATGTGGTCAATGATAAGTAGGGGAAAAGGGCACAGGGCGGAATCTTTAGGAACTCGGCATACGCCAAAGGCGGACGACGCTGACAGCAAGTAACGGCATAACAAGACCAATCCCAACCACAATAATGAGCAAGACGCCCAGCTCGCTGTAGTCTGCAGGGACAGCAACGGTTCCAGCTGTATCACCTTGGACTTCGCGAGTAATCGTAAATATTTGATTGAGGTATTGCGTTCCTAATTGGCTCACCGACAAGGCAAGATTGGTAAACGAGGCCATCACAGCAAAAAACGTCGCCTTCAATTTCTCAGGTGCGGACTGCGCAATCCAGACCAGCATCGGAATCATCGCAATTTGTCCAAGCGGCGATTCCAACGCGGTATTGATAATCGCAATAAAGCGTGCGTCAACGATGCCATTCGTGAGGGGCGCAGTCCAATCCTGGATTCCGTAATACAGTCCAACCATCGGCAGGCTGAGAACGGTACCAGCAATGGTCAGGAACACAATGACATAGGCGATCGAACGCTCGGCCATAAATCGGCGAAAGAGAAACATGCCAAACAAAGTTAAACAGTTCGCAATCAACGCCAGCAGCGAAAGAAATCGCTGGTCAAAGCCCAGCTCGTCAATTTGGAACCAAGCCGCGCCTTCCCCAGGGCCCGGGATGGCTCTATAAATAAAAATAATAACCGCCGTCCCGACCAGCGTCTGTCGAGCATGGGGTGTCAACACCGCAACAAGACGGGAAATCATAAACCCAATAATCGACAACGATCCGATGAGCACCAATTCCTGGCCATAGGGAATCTCTCCAATTCCCATCACCATGGTAAACAAGACATACACGGCACTTCCGCCAAGAATCCACCAGTTGGGTTCAGGAGGCGGTTCCTGAGAAGACAGGACCCGTTCAATGCGATGCGATTCGACACCTTTGCTCAACCATTGCTTCACTTGACGTCGTCTAAGAACGCCGGCAAGGACAACACCCAGTACAGATACCACAGGAATCGAAAGTGCCATTTGGTAAATATTGAGATAGGCTTCAATTTTATCGGCTTCTCCCATGTTACGAATATCTGCAAATTGAATCAGATTCACTAAGGAAACAGCGATCAGACCTCCGATAATAGCCACACGTCCAAGTGTCTGCATCGTCGTGTGCATTAAGCGGATATGCTGATCGTCAAACGCCAGACCATCATCGTCTAACAGAGGAACGGCTTCGACAGTCATCGCATCGGCCACCACATCCTGCAACACATATCCGACTGGGGTCAGCAGCACACTGATCACGTACCAGCTTTCAAGAGGCATCACCTGCTGCATGGCTTCTGGTGACCCTAAAAGCCCTAACATGATTCCGAGACTCACGCTGATCAATCCTGCCCCTAAAAAAACAAATCCCGTTTTCCAGCGCCACAATAAGTCAACCAAATGACCAAGCGGCATCTTCACAGACCAGACCAACCCGGCCCAGAACCCCAACATGGCCAGAAACTCCGCCGAAAGCCCTAAATAGTCTTTCACGAAAAATGTACTGACAATTCCCGTCAGACCGGAAATTCCTGCAGCAAGATAGATCATCAAAGGTGGGAGATACGAAAGACGGATCTCTCGCCCTAACTCAAAAATATTGGCATCCAGCCAACTGAGCAACCAAGAACCGAACGAAGAACGTCGAACAACCGACGAATTCTTATCTGAATCGTGTTCCATTCACACCCTGATGACGAAGAAAACTATTAAAAGAAATAAAAATAGACTACCCCGGAAACCTTATCAGTCAACTCTTTACACTTGAAAACATTAATGGAACGCGGATGTCAGAATTGGCAACCAGCCAGCAATGCCTTTCACAATCATTTCAACAGCGTACGATCCCGTTACATAACGCCCAATCACCTCATCGGGTTGTCATATTTCCTAACAATGTCCGACAGACGACGAACGGACCAGTCTGAACATTTTGCTTGAGTTGACCTGTTCTTAGAATTGACACCCTCGTCTCATAAGCACGGAGAATATCAAAACTCCTCTCATCAGGTGAACCAGTCCTCACTCCCGTGGACGACCGTCCTCCGCACGCTCGTTTGTCAGAGAGCTCGACAGATCCGTGCGCCAAATTCACACGCACTGTAGGCTATCGACTCAGGGTTCCGCAAACACCGTTTGGTGGGTTTGATTCTGAAAGGCAGGCTCCACTGTACTCTCGATGGCACTCGGGACATGAAATTGTTGACCAAAATGAAATTTGGTGAGAAACTTTTTGAGAATCGCCTGTTCAAGGCGTGAAGGAAATGAGGTGGGACAGGGAATTCGCAATAACAACGTGATTTGTCCTGGCTCGGGAAGTTGGACCGTCACTCGCGGCTCCACTGAAGGCGAATCGAGCCACACCTTCCCCTCCAAAGCTTTCATTTTTTTCTTGGCATCCTGGAGGTACGCCTGGCACTCCTCATATGCCGCTTCCAAGAGAATCGTCTCCGCTAACTTCCAGTCATCCTTGATACTTAATGGAACGGCGATAATATGAAGCCGATAATCTTTGATATACGTTTCATTCGTCAGCGGATACCTCAGAAACACACTGTTGGGAAGGACCATCGCTCGCCCGGTGTATTGATGCGACGTTTGGCCGGGTCCAATTTCCAACAAGGTGGTTGTCAAAAAATTATGATCCACGACATTCCCCCGAATGCCATTGATTTCTATGCGCGCTCCGATAGAATACGCTCGTGACGCCGTTCGAAAGATTGAACCAATGAGGCAATCCAACAATTCTTTTGTGGCAATTACAAACGCCAGAGCAAATGCGAGAAGAGAAACTGCCGTGCTTTGTAGATGAGGAGCCCAGATAAAGGTGAGACCAACAAGTGAAGCAAAAACCAAGATGTTTCTGATATTGACAGACCATCGTCGACGAGTGTCTCCGGCTAATTCGACTCCCTCAAGTATCGAATGGTGCAGACCAATGCGAAGGATAAAAATGAGTAACAGCAGAATAAGGACGCTGAACCCAAAACGAAGAAGAGACTCAACGGATAATGAGGTAAAGAATTCCATGACAGGTTTCAGGAACTAGATGTTCTCTATAATCAGAACGCCCATGAGTTTTAACGAGGCCTCACCTCTAATGTCTGGGACTACAACTAGACGATAGACCTATACCTACAGAAAATCAGAGCAATTGCCATGCCTACAGAAAGAAGATCAATAGAAAAATACAATATGTGTATCGGTTGAAAATAATCCCGAAAATAGGGCTATTGGGCCTATGAAATTTGTAGCACCGTCCCATTGACTAAGACAATTTGTCTGAATACCGGACAATTTGTCTACATACGATCTACCCATGGTTATTCATGACTTTCGAAGTAGCTTAGGCTTCGGGGAAAGGGCTAAAAACATTCTATCCATTCCAATAGAAAGACAAAAACATGACATCCGAAGAACGTCGGCTCAACGACTCTAAAAGTCATAAAAAGCACTGGAAGCGTTGGGGACCGTACTTAAGTGAACGGCAATGGGGTACAGTACGCGAAGATTACAGTGCCGACGGTTCAGCTTGGGAGTATTTCTCACATGACCAGGCACGCTCACGGGCCTACCGATGGGGAGAAGATGGTCTGGGCGGCATCAGTGACCGGCACCAGTATTTGTGTTTTGCCCTTGCGCTCTGGAACCGACAGGACCCGATCCTCAAGGAACGGTTGTTTGGACTCACTAACAGGGAAGGCAACCACGGAGAGGACGTCAAAGAGTACTATTTTTATGTGGACTCGACCCCAACCCATTCATATATGAAATTTCTCTATAAGTATCCACAACGCGCATTTCCTTATCAGCAACTCGTCGAAGAAAATCAACGACGAAATCGACAGGATGGTGAATTTGAACTACTTGATACCGGAGTCTTTCAGGATAACCGGTACTTCGATGTCTTCATCGAATACGCCAAAAACAGCCCGGAAGACATTCTGATCAAGATCACCGCGGTCAATCGCGGACCAGACCTTGCTGATCTCGTCATTTGCCCGACCCTGTGGTTTCGCAATACCTGGTCATGGGAACCGACGACGGAAAAGCCTCTCATCCGACGGGACAACTCGATTGAGAGACTCACCGCTCTTGAAGCCGAACATGTGCACTACGGAAAACGTTGGCTGCAATGTGAAGGTGTGCCCGAGCTCCTCTTCACAGAAAATGAATCAAATGGAGCGTGGCTCTGGAATGCTCCCAAGCCCACCTCATATGTGAAAGATGCGTTTCATCGATACCTGATTCACAAGGAACACGATGCGGTAAACCCTCATCAACAGGGAACAAAAGCCACGGCCTGTTATCAGCTACGACTCGGTCCTGATGCAGAAGTTACGCTCAAACTTCGATTGACGGATACGCCACGGAAACATCAAGGATTTGGGACACCCTTCGATGCGGTTTTCTCAAAACGAAAGGCTGAAGCTGATGAATTCTATGCCAAACGATCTCAATCACTCTCTCCGGATGAGCAGCAGATCCAACGACAGGCCTTTGCCGGCCTTCTCTGGTCAAAACAATTCTATCATTACGATATCCGCACGTGGCTCACGGGAGATGAATTAGGCCCTCAGCCCCCCAGAGAACGAGAGAAGATTCGAAATCACGGCTGGTCCCACCTCTATAACGCAGACATAATCTCCATGCCGGACAAGTGGGAATATCCGTGGTATGCCACATGGGATCTCGCCTTCCACTGTATTCCTCTCGCTCAGATCGATCCAGATTTTGCGAAAGATCAACTCCTCTTATTCCTACGTGAATGGTATCTGCATCCGAATGGACAGCTACCGGCATACGAATGGTCATTTGATGATGTCAATCCTCCGGTGCATGCCTGGGCTGCCTGGCGAGTGTATAAAATTGACCGACGGATTAAAGGCAAAGCCGACCGTCACTTTCTCGAACAGGTCTTTCATAAACTCTTGCTGAATTTTACTTGGTGGGTGAATCGAAAAGACCTGGAAGGAAAAAATCTCTTTCAAGGAGGATTTCTGGG
>BQIY01000092.1 GCA_021604265.1 Nitrospirales bacterium | reverse complement strand
CTGCAGAAAAATATGAAGAAGCGCTGCGTGAGATTCCGCGAGGTTCGATTCGGCAAGCCGCTGCGTGGCATCCAGTTCACCGGGCCTTGTGGATAGACCTGACGACATCGCTGCCGAACGACATGCTTACGAAAGTTGATCGGATGAGTATGGCTCATGGATTAGAAGTCCGCGTGCCGTTTTTACATCATCGGCTTGTTGAGTTTGCGTTGTCTCTGCCCCCCCAATGGTTGGTGAGTCCTTGGCCGGTCGAAGGGAAACGACTGCTACGAGAGGTAACTGAACCCTTACTGCCAGCCGGTATCGTTCATCGGCCCAAGCAGGGATTTGTCGTTCCGTTAAATCGCTGGATGCAAAAAAGCTTCTTGCCCGCATGTGGTTCCGATTGCTTGGGTTCGCAAAGTGTACTCACCAAATGGCTGGATCCCCGAACCATTGCCGTCTTGCGGAAATCAACAATGACGGAGACGCCCAGGCAAGATCTCTATGCCTTGATGGTTGTAGAGATGTGGTTGCAGCGGATGAATGCGGCTGAGAAGACTTCCTGGCAGCTTTCTGCATAGGATTCGATGCGTACCGAGCATGTGCTGATAGGGAAGCTGTGCTATAGATGATGGGTTGATCGAAGGAAAATCTTAAGAAGGAACAGAGGGCAAGAGTGATGACCAGGCCTGCTGCGATGCGCGCGGAACCGTACAATAGATCTAATGCACAAGGTGTAAGCCAGGAGGCAGGAAGCGAGTGCACGAGTGATTCCGTATTTGACCGGTACAGTGAAACATTCGTGGACAAGCTGCACGATAACATAGATTTTGAGCAAACCGCTCGTGGGTATGGTGAGTATTATTATGACTGTCTTCCGGAAGACCGTGATGTCCGCATCTTGGATGTGGGCTGTGGAACAGGCCTGTTTTTACGCTTTTTAGAAATCCAGGGGTACAGGCTTGTTGAAGGTCTCGAGTTGTCAGCTCAGCAGGCGGTCAGAGCTCGAGGACATGTCGCCTTTCCTGTCCATGTGGGTAATGCCGCTACGTTTTTGCAGGAACGCAAAGAGTCCTATGCCGCCATTACCCTGAACGATGTATTGGAGCATGTCCCGAAGAACAAAACCGTCCCGTTCTTACAAACCCTCAAGAAGGGCTTACGAGCTGATGGTGTCCTTGTCATTAATGTGCCAAATGTCGCAGGGCTCAATACCAGCTTTGTTCGCTACAACGATTTTACCCATGAACTCGTTTTTACAGAAATGAGCCTCCGGCAAGTCTTGCTCATGGCAGGTTTCAGGGACATACGTTTTATCCCTCAGCAAATACCATTCAAATGTACTCCTAGGCATGTGGCGTATCGACTGGCACGCTGGCTGTGGTTCCGCCTGGTTCACTTGATCTATGTTGTGGAGATGCCGGGCTGTAAGCTGCCCACTCATTGGCAAACACGTCTGGTTGCTGTGGCTCGTTCATCGGATTAGCAATGGTTACCGATCTCCAATGAAAATAGCGATCGATGCGACACCAGTTCTGAATGGACGAAGAGCGGCTAAACGTCATAGTAAAAATTTGCTTGATGCGCTATTCCGGCTTGATACCATGAATACCTATACGCTCTTTTATTCAGACTGGCGAAGGCGACAACCTGGCGACGCGCTATTTCCCAAACACTCTGACATCCGTGAGAATCGTGTTCCGATACCAGGACGATTTTTACACCAACTCTGGAGATGCTTTGCACTGCCTAAGGCCGAATGGATGTTGGGGGACCTTGATATCTTGTATGCTCCAGATCTTTATTTTCCTCCGGCTCGTCGGGGCGTGGTGCTCAGCACGATTCGCGGTCTTGCCTATCATATCATTCTCAATCACGTCGCTGCGGACGTTGCTTCTTCGCTCCAACAAGCGCTGCGCTATACACTCAAACATGCTGATTACTTGGTGGCTGTGTCGAAGACGACACGAAATGAATTAGTTGAACATTTAGACATCTCTCCAGAGCGTATTTTTGTCGTCCAACACGGAGTCGACTCTTCTTTTCGACAACTCGCGGATCAGGGCGCACTAGCCTTTCGATTAGCGGAAAAATTTGGGATCACTTCTCCTTACATTTTGTACGTTGGCGAGATAGGGCGCCATAAAAATGTCATGGGTATTTTACGAGCCTATTTAAGGATCCGTGAGCATGGCTTTTCTCTTCCGTTGATCATGGCTGGACCTCCTGGATCGGGATGGGAAGAGGCGCGGACCTGGGTGGCGAACAACGGTCTGGATCAGCATGTCTATTTTCTTGGGCACGTTGATCAGGATACTGGTGACTTAACGGACTTATATAATGGAGCTGTCTTGTTTGTGTTCCCCTCCTTCTATGAAGGATGGACGGCACCTCCTTTAGAGGCGATGGCTTGCGGAACTCCAGTGATCACCTCCAATTGTTCTTCATTACCCGAAACGGTTGAGGATGCTGCCATTCAAGTCGACCCGTATGACATTGATGAATTCGCTGCTCAGATGGAACGGGTCTTGGACGATGAATCGTTGAGGCAGGAAATGATTGAAAAAGGATTGAAACACGTATCTTCGCATACATGGGAAAAGGCCGGGAGAAAGCTGATGAATGTATTTCACGATATTCATGAACGAGGCCCGTGGAGAAGAAAATAAGGTGAAGATTGCCCTTGATGCGAGTTGTCTCGTTCTCAATCCCTCAAGTGGACTAGCAGAAGTAGCTCGAAATCTGGTCGATCATCTGCCGCTCGTCACACAACATCATTCGTATTCTCTCTTTATGAATTATTTTCGGAAATCTGCTGCGACAGCAGTCCCATCTTCCTTCGACGAAGAAACGAACATTCTGCGAATGCCACGACGGATTGTGGACTGGTGGTGGAGAAGGAATTGGCCCTCACTGGACATGTATGTACGAGGAGTCGATGTCTTTCATGGACTGCACATTCAGGTCCCGCCGACGAGAAAAATTAGGACCGTGTTAACGGTTCATGACTGTCGGTATCTTGCGCTTCCGACGCTTTATCCGGAGGAGGAGGTGAAGACGTATCGCGAACAGATGACTCGATCGTTACGCCGTGCAGATCAAATTGGAGCAGACTCAGAATTTACACGGCAAGAACTGCTTTCCTATTTTTCCCTGCCGGAGGAACGGGTCAAAGTTATTCATAATGGTTTCAGACCATGGACTCCCCATACCGCTCATTGGGAAAAGAAGGTTCAGCAATTCCTCGAAGAACAAATGATTCCTCAGCCATATCTGCTTTACCTCGGGGTCTTAGATCCGAGGAAAAATATTCTGAATCTCATAGAAGCTCTAGCACGATGCAAGGAAAAGAGGCGTGATTTTCCCGATTTGCTTCTGGTTGGCATTGTTCGAGATCAGTGGATGAACAGTAAGGAGGCAAGGAGAGCAAGGGAGTTGAGGGTCTTTGACTGTATCCACATTGCAGGTGTTCTTGAAAAAGATCTGGCATGGGGTTTGACAAAAAAATCCCTGGCGTTGTGCTATCCCTCTCTGTATGAAGGATTTGGATTTCCCCCACTGGAAGCCATGTCTGTTGGAGTGCCGGTCTTGGCTGGACGTTCTTCCTCTATCCCTGAGGTCACCGGAGATGCCGCGTGTTTAGTCGATCCGTTCAACGTTGAGGAGATGGCGGAAGGGTTAAACCGAATTGTCAGTGATAGCAGTTATCGGCACATACTCACTCAAGCGGGTTATCAACGGGTGAAATTCTTCTCCTGGAAGAAAACAGTGGAACAGTATATTTCACTCTATCACGAGGCGGCGAATTCATGACTCTACACTATGCATTCTCTCGTTATATCTATTGGCCTCTTACTCAAACAATAAAAGGCGAATACGCGTTCCGTGCATTAAATGAACTGTCAGAATCACAGTGGAATAGTCAAGAGGAGATTGAAGACAAGCAGTGGCAATTGGTGAGGCGTACGGTCACCAAAGCGGCTCAGGAAGTGCCTTACTATCGGGAAGCCTATGCTCGCGCTGGCTGGGACTTTCGAAACCGTGACTTTTCTTATCAAGATTTCTTGACGTTACCGAAACTTGAAAAAGAAGATATGCGGGATCGTGTCTCGGAATTGTTGAATCCAAATTATTATGGAAGTGTGACGACGGGAACAACGAGTGGGTCTACGGGGCAAAGTTTGAAGATGTATTATACCACTGAACACGAGAGCTATTCCGAAGGCGCACGTTGGAGGGCCAAGGGATGGTGGGGAGTTGAGCCGGGTTGTCCGCAACTTGTTTTATGGGGGCGTCCATATTCTGGGACTCGCGATCGATTGACTCAACGCGTGAAAAGCTATGGCTTGAATACGCGTCTATTTTCCGCCTTCGATATTCGTGAAGCGTCGCTTCAACGTATGTGGAAGACGATCAGTCGTTTTGAGCCAAAAATAATCTATGGGTATCCCTCGGGTATTTTTGCCCTCGCTGAATTCCTTAGAAGAAACCGTATTGCTGCTGATAATCTAGGACTCAACGTGATTATGATTACCGCAGAAGCGAGCACCGTCGTCCAAAGAACCCTCATTGAGGAAGTGTTTGGGGCGCAAACGGCTAACGAGTATGGGTGTTCCGAAACAGGCGGTTTCGTTTATGAATGTTCCCATGGGAGTTGGCATATTTCTTCTGAGCTAACCTTTATTGAGTTTCTGCGTCCGGATGGAACTCCTGTCTCCGAAGGGGAAGCTGGTGAAGTCTTCCTTACTCATTTAAGGAACGACTATATGCCGTTGATCCGTTACCGTGTGGGCGATTTAGGCAGTCCTCTCTCCGGAACCTGTTCATGCGGACGTGGTCTGCCGCGTATGGGGATTTCCGTTTGCAAGGAGAATGACGTGATCCGGCTAGCAAATGGAGAGACCTATATGTCAGGTGACTTGAACTATATCAGCAAGACCGTGATGGCCGAATATCCTTCTTCGATTTTGCAATTTCGCGTTCGGCAAAAAGCCGTTGATATTTTTGAAATTGAAATCATCCCTGGAGTTCAACGGGTTGATCGGGCAGAAGCTCGTTTTTCACAACTGATGAAGGAATTCCTCGGAAACGACATTGATGTTCAATTGAAACGGGTGCCGTACATTGAGAGAGAGCGAAGTGGAAAGTTGCGATACTTTGTCTCAGACCTACCATGATCGGCAATTGTGAGAGCAGAGATTTTCAAGTGTTCCGGCAGCAGGCTTCATGGCATGACCGATCCCATGCCGTTCCGTCGCGGTAGCCGACTGGTTGTGGAGTTCATGGCTGGAGCATCGAGGGAGAAATGAAACGTCTGGTGAATGAAGAGTGGTTTGGGCGAGTGAGGCAATGGGCGGCACCGCCGCATCCGACATGGCAGTCGTCAAGTAGTCGGGACCGGGTGGGAAATTTTTTGCAGGACGAACGAGTCAGGGTTCCTCATGGAATGCGCGTCAATGTTGGATCTGCTTCAAAACGTTTGGGAGTGAAAATGGTGAATCTCGACTTATTTCGAAGAGAAGAAGTCGATTTGCAAGGAGATTTGAGACATCTCCCGCTACAGAGTCAGAGTGTTGATACGCTGGTCTGTACGGGTGTGTTGGAACATATCCATGATCCTCAGCAGGCGGTCAAGGAAATGTCTCGGGTTCTCAAGGATGATGGACGAGTATTTTTTGAGACTCCCTTCATGCAGACGGTGCATGCTTCGCCAGATGATTATTCCCGTTGGACACCAAACGGGCTTCGCCAATTGTTCCAAGGTTTTGACATGGGGGAATGTGAGGTTGTCGCCGGACCTGCGTCAGCCCTGGCTTGGCAGCTTCAGGAAACGATGGCCATGCTGTTCAGCTTCCGAAGCCACATGCTCTACAAAGTCGGGTTGCGGGTATTTGGTTGGCTGGCCATCCCCGTATCGTGGTTGGATCGTATTCTCGAGCAACATCCATTTGCTTGGCATGCCGCTTCAGGGTATGCCGTCGTTGGCGTGAAGAAGAAATGACGGTCATGAGGTCCAAGAGTGGCCGGGCTCGAAGCGTAAGAGCCACATGCAGCATTCATTGCATGGAGCGACGTCTTTTTTCTTCTGCTGTTCAGGTGCCTTCCCGTCTGTTTTGCGCGTCTTCTCTCATGCGATCAGGCTATGCTCATGATTTTCCAGTCATTATGACCAATACCATATGACTGTCTAGGGTTTGCCGTTTACTCATTTGGTGAATCGTGCCGTCATTTTTCAGTCGAATCTTCTGAGAGGGTAAGCGCACTCAGTTTTTGTTCAATGACCTGTGCAACAAGATGCGCACCTCGACTGCTTAAATGCCCATCAGAATATGAAGTGTATTCGTCTGTGATGTAGGCAAATTCAGGCTGATTCATATCCCACACCAGGTCTGAAGAATCGAACAGTCGGTTGATTTTACCCTGGTACAGGTCCCAGGTTCCTGTCTTTTCGTAGGCCCGCAGAAACTCCACATAAAGAGGAAAGTAATAGGCCAAAACTTGGACCTTATGCTCATGTGCTAATTGGAGGACGCTCTGTAACTCGGCATAAGCGACCGGATCTATGCGAATGGTGCCACCCGGTTCCTTCCTGTGCTGTTCCACTATTTCGCGGAATATAATATGTTTCGTATGAAGATTGATATCGTTGAAACCCCATTCGCTGGAATGAAAGACATCTAACTCCGGTCTGACTATCGAATTGATTTTCCCGTAAAGGAGTTTAAGGGGGAGTAGTGAAAACAGACTGCCCCAGTACTCTTTTTCATCAATTTGCCTCCCTTTTCTTCCGCTATCTTTAGTGAGATAGGGGTACAAACAAATAATGAGATACTTGATTCTTCCGCTAGGCAGGACATTGTCTAACGCAAATTTCAACTCACTGATGTTCGCACTGACCATTGAGAGATTATATATTTTGAAATGTTGAATGTTTTTCGTATCTACATTTGCCGACACAGACGGACCGATCAGGACACCCTCAAAGTTCTTTGGGATATACTCGTAGGAAAATAGGTATTTTGAGGTCTTTTCTTCAGTCCATATTCTGATGGCATCTCGATCACGAAAGAGACCGAAATCGTTGAGCGTGAAGTTTATCCCGACAAACGAGAAGGTTGTCACGAAGACATAGAGGAAAACATGGCGCAGATACGTTTTAGAAGTCATAGTACAGAAATGCAGCTTTCTGCACCGACTGCATCGCCAATGCCGAGAGGAGAATCAGGATTCCCAGAAAAGCTGCGCTCGTGAACCCATATTGAAAGGACAAAAACCGCGGACGCTTCTTTGAGCATACTCCTTCTTTAGGTGTCTCGGACGCCAGATCATATCGTCCCATAAACTGTTGGACGTTCGGCAGATACCAAATAATAAAAAAAGAGGCCAAAAACACGACCTTTGTTAACATGGGCAACGCGATGCCTTCTTGAGCGAAACCATTGATCCCAGCCATACTCTTTAGAACAACGAGCGCGTCAGTTAGACTCTCAGCTCGAAAGAATACCCATCCAATGACGACGGCGATAAAAGTCATGGCACGCGCGAGTGTCTGTCCCAGGGTGCCTAATGAGTTCTTCTCCATCCCTAATACTTTTCTCAGTTCGTGCCATGCATGGTTAGTCACTAAATACAG
>BQIY01000091.1 GCA_021604265.1 Nitrospirales bacterium | reverse complement strand
ATGTATCCAGCCGATTCAAGCGTTCGTGTTTGAATCACAATATTCACTGCCGGGAGAGGATAGTCGCTGCCATTAATTAAGTTGCCGTGAATAGCGCTCTTACTTAGGACTTTGTCGAGATGATCTTTTCGATTGTCTTGCGTTAATGCGGAAATATCAGCAAACAGCAGGTGTTGGTATTGCGGTTCTTCAAGCATGTCGATGGCGAGATCAATGTAGGGAGTCCCAGGCGTACAGATTGCTGCGTTTTCTTCGCTGCATTCTCCTAAGCTGGCGACATGGGCCATCACCACTTTGACGCCCATATCCAAGGGCTTTTTTAAAAATAGCGGGTTGCCGAGATGTTGAAATTCTTCTGCTTCCGTCGCTTTTTCATCGCCTGTATGCGAGATGAGCGTCATATCGTAGTCATGCATGATTCGGTAGTACGCTTCGAGTTGTTCATGCATGCGTTCAGATGCCGGATGAATGCCCATGGCGTTGGGTAGCCATTTGACAAACCGGACCCCCTGTTTGGCGTAATCTGTTAAGACGTCGACGGCATCGGTTCGATAGGGGTGGATTGAAATAATGGGGAAGAAGAGGTCTGGATCAGCTTCGATCTTGCTCATGACGTAGGCATTGGGGATATGAAAGGTACTGAGTTCTTTTATCGCACGGCCCTCTTCATTGTGGAAATAATCAAAAGCCATCAGTCCAAATTTTCCATGCTGCGGCATAAATTCGATAAGAGTTTTGAGCCGTGTCAGGTATTGAGCATCAGCCTGCTCTTCATCGGTAATGGCTGCCGCACTCTTGTAGACTTGAAACTGGATATAATGGATGAGTCCACCAAATGGTGATTGCCATCCTTCGTTGACGAATGTGCCATTCAATTCTGTATTCATTCCGAGCAGATGAACGTGATAGTCACGGAGTTGTGCCGGGTCGATTCCTTCGAATGCGCGGTTCATGAGGGCTTGCGCTTCGGCACTCATTTCTTGTTGTAGATCTTGAGGCTCGTGTTCAAATGCCCCGCCAATGAAGTTGCAGCTAAGAACAACGGTACTGATGAGCAGCAAGAATACTGTGCGAATGTATATAGAGAGGAACATCCTGTTCTTGTTTGTCGAAGTCATGTGGGACGTGTTCATTCGAGAGCGCGCCAGCCTGACATCACACATCGTTGTGCGATGAGAGGTACAAAGCGTTGAGTATCATTGGCGATGGTATTCATGAAATCTTCAGCAAGATGTTGGTCTGTGAAGCAGTCATAGATATCGTCCAGAAAGCCTCCACGCAATAACGGATGGTAGAGGAAGGCTTGGCCCGCATCTGTCTTCACTTCCAGTGGGTATTCGTTGACCGTTACGCGTTCCAGGCCAATTGCTGTCAGCCATTGTTTGGCATCTGTCGCCGATGGTCGTTCTTCGCGATAGGTGGTTAAGGCCTGCCGCTCTCTCTCAAGTCCTCGATCAGTCATTTCTTGATCAACACGCTGCCAGAGGGAGTCAAAGGTTCCGAGGGACGGGAAGGTTAACACCAATTGTCCTCCAGGTTTGAGAAAGGGGATTAATTGTCGTAGGGCTTCTTTGCGATGTGGGCGAAAGAACATAAACGACAAGTTTCCGGTCATGCGATCAAATGCTCCAAGATCTGAAGGGAGATCTCGGATATCACCTTGTCGAAATTCAAGCCAGGGAAAATGTGCACCCTGGTAGGTTCGTGCACGAACCAGTTGCGTTTCACTCCTATCGAGTCCGACAACTTTTCCCGTCTGCCCGACGTGATGAGCGAGGTAGAATGTTGGTAGCCCGCTGCCGCATGCAATGTCTAACACAGTAAGCCCTTGAGAGAGGTCTAGGTGTGACAGCAAACTTTCGGCAAATGGTGTTGACCAATAATCTTTCTGAGGGAGTTCGGTTAATCCTAGGGGGGGAGAGGGGCTATGATGGATTGGTGTCGTTGGTTTCGTCATTGACATGAATGCGGAAATTCTAGGCCATGATGAGTCGGTCGTAGGATAGGGCAAGTCACAGGGATATGCAATGATCTTTTGTGGAGGCCATATGAGCGATCAACAGACAGGCCGATAACAATGATTGTGAAATTCGCGGGGAACGTTATTTGTAGGATCGGGGTTGTAAATGGAGTACGCCTTGGTTGGTATCTAAGGTCACAAGGAAGTGATTGAGGAAGGACATGCCCAATAGACCATCTATGTCTTTTTGACCGTCAGGAAGATCATGGATAGCGACGTCCACATCATGGACTTGAGCCGTACCGGCTTGAATAGATTCGATGGTACTGACATTGACTTGTATCGGTCCTCCAGCTGTGTAGACGGTTGTCAATTGGGTCTTCGAACTTGAAATCAGTCCAAGGTCAAGGGCCACATCTTGAGAAAGGACCGTCATCGTTGCGCCGGTATCAAGAATGAGTTGCGCCTCTCGGGTTTGATTCAATTGGACTGTGACCAGGAGTGAGCCTCCATAGGATGTGACGGGGATGGTCACCACTTCTAATTCTTCATCTTGTGACGATGGCTTTTGCTCATCAATGAAGGGGTATTCTTGAGCGAGATCGTTGGGCTCTCTGGCATTGGGTTGCGTCAATAAGGACATGGGCTGACGTGTGGATTGTCGATGAGATGTTGTTCCTGCGTCGTTCAACGACGGTTCGTCATATAAGACGGTACAGTGTTCAAGTTGTGCTGGGCTATCCGTGAGTACGGTCAGACCTGACGAGTCTTCACAGCGGTAGGTGGACGCAAACGTCAGGTGTTGTGCAGGTATCGAGAAAAGACTCATGATGAATAATGCCAGAAGGGTGGTTCTGGCTGGATGATTGCTTCGGATCATGGTTGTTCTGTGCATGGGCGTTCTCTGATGAGCCAAAACCGTGTGTTATGAAGGCGATGAGCCTGGTGTCTCTTTTGTCAGAGGGATCTCCGCTTGAACCGGGTTTCGAGATTCTGCGATTTTGGTTGATAAAATAACTAATGTGGGATCAATTCGATTGACGACGATACGGCCTTCAACGGTTTCTCCTTGCTTCACAATATAGATGGACTCTCCTTTCGTGAGAAAGGCCTGACTTTCTCCGCCTTTTTTCAGATATCCCAGAAAACGAAATTTACTGAGCTGTTGCTGTGCTCGTTGTAGGGCTAACTCTTCAGGGGAAGGACCAGGAGGAGACACGAATTGTGGTTCAACGTTCGTGAGTTGTTGGTCTGTTTTCTTGGGAACCTTTCGTTGTTTGGCAGAGGATGTCCGTTGGTCCCGGCGGAGATTGAATGGAGTAAAAATATTGCGGGGCGTCTCCAGTGTCACGCTTTGTCGCGGATTGGTAAAGGACTTTGCTAATGCCAGGGAATCTTGAGCTGTCTTGCGTCCGTTGACGGAGGCCAGGGCATTCACTGATGTCTCGGGAGATTCCGGTTCTTCTAAGAATTGGAACACGACAGCCCCGCCCCACACCAACAGTAAGGCGACGAGCAATTGTATTTTAGTCTGGTTGGTCATAATTCCTGACGATTGCGTGTCGAGAGACCGGGAGATTGTCTCAGAAATGTGGACACCTTAATGTTAAACCCGACTTCGTGTGACTTTTTGGCTCGTTCGGCCGACAGTTTCTCGATGAACAAGTACGGCCACTTTGACTCGAGTTCATAGATAAATGTTCGAATGGATTTATATTCCCCTGAAGCCTCAAACGAAAGAATCCCTTTGGTCGCAAGTTGATGCCGCAGTTCTTGGAGGTCATACCCCATTCCTGGAATGCGAACATGATGCGTCTTCGCTAATGAAGCAATCGACACGCTCAAGCGTGTGAAGTCTTGTGGAATGGGAAGGCTTTTCCAGATATCTCGTAACGTCTCTTGCGTGTCTTGTGCGGCTTTCAATTGTTGTTGGGTCTGTACGGTTGCCGAATAGGCTAACGAGGCTTTCTCGAGTTGCGTGTTGGCAGGGAAAAACACCAAGGCATACATGCCCAAGACCACCAGACAGGACAGGCCTGCGATCACGGTAAGCGGAAGAAGGTGACGCGAGACCTGCAAGGTGGTCTTGGAGCGTTTGGTAAAGGCAAAGGGCATGGCGTCAGTTCTCTTTGTTAGCTTTTGATGGTGGAAGCCTGGGTTGATTCATACAAGACGGTAAGCGTGAACATGACAAATGATGCGTTGGCTTGTTTCTTACTCTTTTTATTCGCATGTTGTGACAAGACGACATGATGAAATGACGGATGCGCCTCTAACTGGTCGACTAACCCGTTAATATCCGTGAGTGTTTTAGCTGATCCGCTTAAGGCAATGGAGGCTTCTTTAAAATTGACTTTGACGGATTCCATCGCAATAGTTTCCGGAACCGTGGATTCCAAGTCATTCAAAAATTGGGTCCAAGAAAATCCTAGTTGTTTCCGAATTTGTTTCGCAAAGACAATTTCTTTCGGGAGTGTTTGAATGCGTGCCTCCGAAAGATCAATGCCGCGCGATGAGGCATTGTTGATCATGTGTTGATTCATTAATCGTAGTTCATTGGTTTTTTGAATAAATTCAGCACGTTCACGATTAATATCTTGACTGATCCACCAAATCCCCCCGGCGATCATGACACAGACGATCGTCAACACAATTAATCCTCGCTGGGCAAGGAGAAGGCCATTCATTCCTGGAGCCGCAAGTGATACGTGAGTTTGCGGTTTCATTATAAGATTGCCACACTCGCGAGAGCAGAAAATCCCGTCATTTGCGGTGAAGACTGCATCATGGCCACTTTCGTTTTGGGAGACAATGTATCGGCGACTTTCATGATCGACAACGGTGGCGGGCGCAAGATGGTCGCATTGAGCATGTTTTCGATTGTGTGTTCACTTGGGAGGAGTGCTTCCCCATTCAGGACGCCTTCAGCGAAATACAGGGGAATGGGCGCATGGTCCGACCGGATATGTTGATGGGATTCAAAGTAATACTGTAATGTGGCGACTAGTTCGTTGGAGACACTGTTCAGATGAAGTGCCGAATACTGCTCCTGACGTTGTTGATTGGACATTGTCGGGTCTTCATTGCTGACGGCGGGGTCAGCGGTGTGTCCGGTCTCTCGCTGATCAGGACCTTCATGGTCTTGCGTGAATCGCGGAATGGGCAAGGCTTTAACCCGAAGAAATATCGGGATCGAATGACGAAAGGCCATAAACGAAAACCCCCAGTTTGCCAAGTACAAGAAAAGATATTCTTGATTGGTGGTTTCGCTTGGTCGTTTGGTTGGCCGGTTGAATTCAGGCATTGTTGATTGATAGAAATCACAGACATCCAACCCTGATAGCCCTACCGAATTGGGTAAGAGTCCAACTTCAAGACAGGCTTCTTCGTATTGTTCAATCACGTCATGTTGTACGGCGGTGGCGAGAACTTGCCTGGGACTCGTCTGGTCTTTTGACGCGGAAAACATGCGATAGGCAAATCGGGTTTTGTCAGTGGCAATATTCATGTCCTGTTGAAACCGCCATCGTACCACCGAGTCTTGTTCGGATTGTTTAGCCGGAAATGACGGAAACGGTAAAATCGTTGTTCGTCCGCAGATGTCGGGCAATGAAAGCACCACAGATTGCGGAAGTGTGCAGTGCTTCACGAGCGTGGAGAGACTGCGGACAAACTCTTTCATGTTCTCAATATTGGGCCGGGCAGGGGAGAGGCGTAAGCAGCTTGCAGGAAGAAGCGTTTCTGAAATGTGCCGACAGGTAACGCGATTCCAGCTTCGGCGAACTTCGACCAGACAGAGAGAGTCACGGGTAATAGACAGTCCGACGCTGGCTTTGGTCATTGGAAGGTAGCTGATCATACCGCATCGTCAACCGGGGTGACCCGGTTGATCTCCTTTAGCGTGGTTTCGCCTCGAAAGACTTTTTGGACAGCGGCTTGTCTCAAAGTCGTTAAGCCCTGCGCCATGGCGGCAATGCGAACTTCTGATGATGACTTGCCGGCGAGGATCATTTCCTTCATCGAATCTGTCATGTCGAGGAATTCAGTAATGCCTTTTCGTCCACGATAGCCGAGTCCGTGACATTCATGGCAGCCTTTTCCCTCATAGAGCGTGTTGGCTTTCACTTTCTCATAATCGAGCCCTGATTCTTCACAGAGACTCTGGTTCACTTCGATTGGGACTTTGCAAAATGGACAGATGGCACGGACTAACCGCTGAGCCAGAATGCAGCTTAGCGAGGCAACAAAGTTGTAGGGTTCGATGCCCATATTCACAAATCGGCTAATCACGTCAAATGCATTGTTGGCATGTACCGTTGTGAAAACTAAATGTCCCGTTAAGGCGGATTGAATGGCAATCTGGGCGGTTTCGACGTCACGGATTTCACCAACCATGATCTTGTCGGGATCATGACGTAAAATTGAGCGTAATCCACGGGCAAAGGTCAATCCTTTTTTTTCATTCACAGGAATTTGCACAATCCCTTTTAATTGATATTCAACGGGATCTTCGATGGTGATAATTTTATCTTCCACCGTGTGCACTTCATTGAGAGCACCATACAGGGTGGTCGTCTTTCCACTGCCGGTAGGTCCGGTGACCAGGACCATGCCGTAGGGGCGCATAATGGCACGTCGTAATCGACGCAAATCTTCGGGATTAAATCCCATGACGTCGAGATTTAAGCCATTCGCGCTCGTGGCAATGTGCTGCTTGTCAAGAATTCGAATGACCACAGATTCTCCGAAGACACTGGGAAGAATGGACACGCGAAAATCCACCGTACGTTTTTCGACGTGAAGTTTAAATCGTCCATCCTGTGGAATACGCCGTTCGGCAATATCCAGCTCAGCCATAATTTTGAGTCTTGAAATTAATGAGGCATGGAATGAGCTGGAGAGCGGTTCCATCGCATTATAGAGCACCCCATCAATACGAAACTTCACCTGGACCACTTGTTCATTGGCTTCAATGTGAATATCACTTGCCTGTTTTTGCAGTGCACTCAGAATAATCGTATTGACGAGTTTGACGACTGGACTTTGATCTTTGGTGATTTGTTCAACCGAAAGGATTTCTTCCCCTTTCTCGTCTTCTTTAATGAGAACCGGGTCCAGTTCGGCTTGAATTCGAGAAAGAACCTGTTTATTGCCTTCACTGGCGGCTAAGGCGTCTTGAATGGCGGTGTCGGTTGAGACCACCAACCGCAATTCACATCCTAGGAACAGTTCTAACTCATCAAGGACTCGGACATTTTGAGGATTGGGTATGGCAATGGTAAGCACTCCATCCTCTTCTGAGAGCGGGACAAATGGGTATCGATGCATCCATTCAACTGGAATGGTTTCAAAAAAATCAGGATTGACGCGAAATTCACTGAGTGGTTCATACGGTAATCCATACTGTTCGGCTAATGCCTGGACGATGTGTTCCTCGGAGACAATGCCCTCTTCCAGTAAGATGGTTTTTAACGGACGATGGGTCTCAAGTGCTTGAGAGACGAGTTGTTCCATCTGCGTGTCAGGTATGAGACCACGCTTAATGAAAATGTCTTCAAGCGCAACACGTTTGAGCGGTGTGGGCATTTCTGTTCTCTAATGAGCTCTCTGCGGATTCGACACTTAAATGGCGCCCGCGAGATTAAAGATTGGCAAG
>BQIY01000090.1 GCA_021604265.1 Nitrospirales bacterium | reverse complement strand
AAACCAACGGTTTGCTAAACCGTCGTAGAGTAACATCTACCGCGGGTTCAAATCCCGCCCTCTCCGCCAGCCTTCGCATAGCTTCGGCCGGCAGGCCAGCTGGGTAAGTCAAGGATCTGTCGAGAGCACCATTCCAAATCTCAGTTGCCATAATTCCATACGATCAATACGATCTCTGCCCAAACGTTCTGAGCACATCAAAACTTTATAACCGTCATTGTTATGCGTGAACATCGCTGGGAAACAACATCGCCCCTCTCCTTTGATGATGTCTTGCAGACCACTCAGTCCTTACAGCAGTCTGGACTCACTCCCGCCCATACCGAAAAAGATATTATTTGCTACATCGAAGAATGGAAGGTTCCTGGTCCGCAGGGTATTCGTGCCCTTGATCCTTGGCCATTGGAAGACGTCACACTCATTCACATTTTAGATCAGTGGGAAGGAGATTTTTTCTTACTGGCCGGGCAATATCACACCATTGTTCAACAATACCAATCCGTGAACACCTATTGTTCACTCTGTCATCCCTGGCGCATCGAAGAACACATGGTGACCGTACGACCTGATGCCATGTACTGGTTGGGATTTCGACATGCCCATTCCTTTATCCGAGTCCGTGTGCACACGACGGAAATCGTCGCCCCCGGTGAAACGTGGGCTGACCATCAGCGCCCCATGTGGTTAAGCGAACGTCAAGCCGCGTTTCAATCCGCGATCAACACACTCGACCTTCCATTGGAAGCTGTTATCGACCAGATACAGGTCCGCATACAAACCCCTCGTCAGGACACACCGCTGTTTTGTTCATGGCCGGATGCTTTTGGTCCATGCCAATTTGAATTAAATTCCCCTGATGTCTTTGAATTTCTTGTTCCAGCCAGCCAACTCGCGGCAACATGGCAGGGTAAACCTCAATCAGTACGAGCCTATCTCACCGGATTTACCGAAGAACAGTTAATGCACTTTGATTCATTTGATGGGCCGAAACGATCAGTGTATCGATGTTCTGTCCATTGTGTCATGAATGAACTTCCGGAACTTCTGACTATTCTCGGCGAAACCGGCCGGCTCTATTCCACACTCTGTGAATTTCAAACCTCCACGATTCTTCCAAACGGACATGATTCTGCCGCCATCATCGGAATTGTCGGTCATCAAGGCACATTTCAAATCGAAGTGCGGTTAAACCGATACCCAGCCAGCTCTCAAGACACCACGGCTTGGCTGGAATCTGTCATCGGCAGACCGGTAACCTACGCCCCTCTCTCCGCCTTTCCCTAGAGAAGACGACAGCTGCGTAGCACCAATACGATGAATGGCACCTACAGATCCAAGCTAAGAATCTGAAGGTTTCCCTGCTTGAAGCAGCTCAAGCGCAGCCTCATACACTTCATCAACGGCTATCAGCTTCATGCAGCTCTCTTCGCCGCGAAAACAGCCTGGACGAAAACACGCCCGGCAATCCAGCTCCTTATAGATAACCGTGGTCTTATTTCCCCTTGGCCCCCACGTTTCAGGATTCGTCGGCCCGAACAGACCAAGCACAGGACAACCGACCGCCGAAGCGATATGCATCAGTCCCGTGTCATTCCCTATAAACAGGTCAGCCTGTTTCATCATCGCTGCTAATTCCAATAACGGCGTTTTCCCCACGAGCGAGAACACTGGCGTGTTGACCAATTCTTGAATCTGTGTTGCCGCTTCTTGATCGTGGACATCTCCGACGAGAACGACCGACAGGTTGTGTTCAGCCAGCCGATCACATAACATCGCAAATCGTTCCAATGGCCAGGCTTTAAACCAGTATCGTGCCGTCGGGTGAACCATCACCCAACGACGGCCAAGAAGTCCCAGCTCATCTAATCTGGCCTGAGCACAAGCCGTCTGTTCTGTTCCGACAGACACCTCCGGTGCGTGAGCAACAGCAGGAACATTGATGAGCGAAAGGGCTTGAGCGTGATACTCCACCATATGACGCCCCGCAACTCCGGATGAAATACAATGGGAATAGAATCTCCCTCTCCATCGGTTCTCGCTATTGAAGCCAATTCGCCGGGACGCGCCAGAAACCCAAGTCAGAAAAGCTGAACGGTCGCCGTCAGTCAAATCAATCACACAATCAAATTGTCGACGACGCAACTCAAGCCAGAATTGCATTTGTTCGAGAAGGCTTCCTCGAACCATCACCAATACGTCATCGATGTGCGGGTTATGCTGAAGAATCTCTTGCGTTCCAGGATTGACGAGACAAACCAAGGTTGCATGAGGAAATTGCTGCCGCAGGGCCGAAAGGACGGGAGTCGAGAGCACCACATCCCCGATATACCGCAGTTTAATAATAAGAATATGGTTCAACGATAGGTTCCAGGATTTGTCCAATATGAAAGAAAGAAACAAGGAGGATGACCAATAATGCTGAGCATCCTTACAAACTAGGGCTTCCAGTCGGTCATGAGGCGAACGATCGCGTCCCTCACATCTTGAACAGAAATTTCCAATAACCGCTGATAATCTTGTTCATAATTGACCTTTTGCCAATACGCGTCCTCTCGACTCCCCTTCGTCACCATCATCGCACGACTTCCCCACGGCGCATACTGAACGGTATCAGCCGCGCCATAAAGACCGATCACCTGAGGTTTTGCTAATGCAGACGCAATGTGCATCGGTCCTGTGACATTGGAAATGACTAAATCAAGTTGGGCTAAGACGGCGATCAACTCTCGAAGACTGGTTTGTCCAGACAAATCCAAGGGCTGCTTGTTCATGCACTCGCAAATTTCCTGGCAAACGCCTTGATCATCAGGGCTTCCGACTAGAACAATTCTGGCGTGATAGTACTCGATGAGAAAATCCGCCAATTCAGCAAATCGTTCTGGCGGCCACCTTCGCCATGGTGATCCGGCTCCCGGCACAAGACCGATCATTCGTTGAGATGTCATCTGTCCAGTTGCAAGTAACGCTAAGGCACGTTGTGTTTCATGAGATTCGAGGAAGAGTTCCAACGATACATGATGAGCCTCAATATTCCCGACCAGAGGATGAATTAACGCCAGTTTCTGTTCTATCAAATGCTGGCCATCACGAGAGATCTGCACAGAATGACTGTACAGAAATCCGCGTACCCGCTTTCGAGACTCTTCGCCATACCGGTGAGAGGCCCCGGACAACCACGCGAGCATGGCGCTTCTTGGTCCGCCAAATACATCGACCACCGTATCAAATTGTTCTTGCCGGATGTCAGCTATGCACTGCAGCCATTGATTGAACTGTTCAATGTTCGATAATTGTTTCGCAGCACGTCGATCAATCTCAATAACTCGATCGAGATGGGGATTATGATGAAGAATCTTTGCACTTTGTCCATCGGCCAGTGCGGCCAGATACACGCCAGGATAGGCCAGTCGAAGCTGTCGAATGATAGGGGTAATCAGCACCACATCACCGATCGCACGTATGGCTAAGAGTAAGAGCCGTGTAGGCGTCATGCGAGACATGGAGAAATGACTCTCGTTGCTTACGGCCGGCTCGCGTGCCTGATTCCCAGCGCACACATGATCAGCTACCGGCAACGTGTTCATAGAGTTGGACGGTTTGCACCGCCGTTTGCTCCCAAGAAAACTGCTGGGCCCGTTGAAGTCCGGCATTCCGCATTCGGGCTTGAAGACTTGGATCGGTCAGCACTTGCCTCATCGCATGCTCCAAGTCGGCACTATCCAGAGGACTAACCATCATCGCAGCATCACCCACCACTTCGGGCAATGAAGACGTATTCGAACAGACTACAGGACAACCGCAGGCCATCGCCTCGAGGACTGGCAACCCGAACCCTTCATACAGAGACGGGAAGACAAAGAGTGAGGCCTGCTGATAATACTGCACCAATTGTCGATCTGACACTGGCCCTGCAAATACCGTCTGCGGTTCGATCCCTTTCTGCTTCACAAGCCGTGGAAGCTCTCCATGCTTGTTGATATCTCCAACCAGAATTAACTGATGTGATTGCCGGATATCCTCCGGCAGCAATGAAAAGGCATGAATGAGGGATTGAATATTTTTGGTTGGATCGGAGCCCGCCACGCACAAGACGTAAGGACTGCTCTCTTGCTCGTGAGTCACTTCCGTAGTAGAAGGAAGAAACAGACCGTGCTCGACACCTTGGGGAATCACCGTGATCTGTTCCTGAGGAACACCAAGATGTTCAACTATATCTCTCCGTGAACATTCTGACACCGTAATAATATGATCGATGTTCTCTAAAGGACGCGGAATACATAGACGTTGCATATATCCGTAGAGGTTGAAATGTTTTGTCGGCTTTGGATACAACAACGGCTTCACGTCATGAATCGTGACAATAAATTTCCCACGTTTGACAGCAAGGCACGAATCGTACGGGAAATGCAAAAGATCATACCGCCCCCCGCACATGGTCGCGGCCTGTTCCCAAAACCGTCGCTTAAACACGGGATAACGACAGAACCGGTATTCGACGTTGGGATAGGAGGGAAAATTTACAGGCTTGACAGGTATGAGAATTTTATAGTCATTGGTTCGATCAACGTGACCAAGACTTTCTATAAGATTACGCGTATACCGCCCCAGACCAACATTAAAATCTTTTAAATGCCAGGCGGCAATCACAATCTTCATGCGTGATTAATCTTTACGTGTTCTCGCATGCCAATCAATCCACGTCATTTCTCTCCCACATGAGACTCAAACAGTTTCGTATATTTGACAAAGGTATACATACTGGCAAATACCGCAAAAATAATTCCCCGCGTACCATCCCGATAGCCCTTTTTTAATACATAGGTCTTGAAAAATATGATAAACGGATTACACACGACATGATACCAGGAGACAGAGTTCTGGACTTTGCCTTTTTCAGAAGCGGCTAACGTGGTATACAGATTAAACTTCTTAAAATGATCGGTAATCTGTCGTTCCGTGTAGTGATCGAGATGTCCGGAAAGCGTCGCAATCGAACCATCAACAAGCAGATTTTCGTGAACGGCCACGTCATTATACTGCGCTTTTCCTCTCTGAACGAGACGAATTTGATAGTCAGGATACGCTCCACCCCATTGAACCCATTTTCCGTAAAAGAAATTTCTCCGGGGAACGCGATAGGCCGCGGTATCATCTAAAGCCATTGAAAGGGTTTCTTGAATTTCTTTGGACAATTCCACACTGACACGCTCGTCAGCATCGAGAATCAAGATCCAATCAGCACCGGCCTGTTCCAGGCCAAAATTCTTTTGAAGCCCAAAGCCCGGCCATGGTCTGATAAAAATCCGGTCTGTAAATTTTCTGGCAATGGCTACCGTTTCATCTGTGCTTTGGGCATCCACGAGAATGATCTCATCAGCCCACTTGACGCTCTCCAAACACTCCGTGATGTGTGTTTCTTCATTCTTCGTGATGACCAAAACCGCTACAGTCTGACGAGAGCTCATGCTTAGCCTTTAAATCCATGATTCATCACTTCACGGTAAAACTTCCAATTCAACCAACGGTTCCGTCTTGCTCTAATTTTTTTCGACCTGGCCAGTCGCATTTGCATGACATGCGGATGGTCACCCTTAAAATCCTTGAGTATTGAATAATTCGGAAATTGCGACTGCAAGGCCGCTTCCTGATCCAACTCCTCAGGTGTGCGCGTCTTTCCATGCCACCAGGATTCCATGACACGTTTTTTGGCACGAAACGTTTCGGGGTCTTTGACCCATCCATAGTGAAACACTCGAGCTGGAATGACCTGTCCAGAGGGACCAGACTTAATCATTCGCGCTGACTGTTCTGTTCGAAAGTCGCAACCGTCCGCCGAAGAGCGAATTTGCCGGTTCGTGCGAACAACCCTGGTGGCTTTTCGATACATCCAAGGGTCAAGAGACCAATAGTCTCCTTTAAAATGCAGAACACGAAAGACCAGTCCCAAAATGTTTTCGCGATGAATATGTGCATTCATAGCATCATGGATGGCAGGTAAGTCATCTTCATGAATGACTTCATCTCCTTGAACGAGAAATGCCCAATCTCCGGTACAATGAGAAAGTGCAATATCCTGTTGCATTCCCAAGACTCGCCCCTCCTCCTTCAGCGTGTCATCCCAAACGCTCTCAACAATTTTAATCCGTTTGTCCCCCAAAGAGCGGATGAGTTCAAGGGTCTCATCTTCTGAATTTCCGACATTCACGATAAATTCATCGACAATTGGTAAGGCCGACTGAATTGCCTCAACGATAGGAAAGTCATACATCACCGCGTTTCGAATAAAGGTAAAACCACTGACTTTCATGGGTCACTCACCATGACACTCCCCGAAATTTGTCGTTCAAGACAAGCACGATAGACGGACTCAGTTCGCACGAGCATGCCGTGAAAGCTATAGCATTCGGCAATGTGTCTTTTCGCTGCCTGCCCTAACTGCTCTCGAAGCTCTTGATTTGTGGCCAATCGAATGATGGCGTGAGCAAGGCTTTCACTATTTTTCGCCTCCACCAAAAGACCAGTTGTTTCATGTTTCACAACTTCGCGAACACTGCCTACATCCGTCGCCACCACCGCACCCCCCATAGCCATCGCTTGAGTCAAACTTTGAGGAACACCTTCCGCTTCAATAGATGGAAGCACAAAGACATCAAGATTCGATAATATTGACGCCACATCTTCTTGAAATCCCGTCAATATCACCTGCTCTTCCAAGCCAAGCTCATCTCGTTTTTTGACAATCGACGCATAGTCTGGGCCATCCCCCACAAGCTGTAACATGGCATGCGGCAAACTGGACGCCACCATGCGAAAGGCTTCCAACAGATAAGACAATCCTTTGTACGATCTGAAAAACGCGACAGTCCCAATCACAACAGGTTGAACGGTGATTGAAGAGTGCGCCTTGCGACCATCACCTTGCCTATCGGGCCGAAATGTCTCTAAGTCAACTCCAGTTGGTATCGAAAAGACTCGTTCCGCCGGAACATCCGCTTGCCCTACCACAATATTCTTGACCGCTTCACCAGTCGTGATGACAGCATGAGGCAGACGTTGATACAGCACACGATGACGCCAGGTCCTGGAAATCTTCGTGGACTTATGACGCGTTCTGACAATCAACGGGAAACGACGTGAGAAACGACCGGCAATAGCCGCAGTCCAGCTATCAATTGATCCATGGGAATTCACCACCTGAATCTGATGCCGTGCAATAATTTTAAGAAACACCACAATGAGCCAAAGCCATCTCTCACGGCTCATGTTGACTTCTTCAACCACGAGACCATGCTGCTTGGCCCGTATAGCGAGCTGGCTGCAGGGCTGCACAGCCAAGACGACATAATGCCCTCGCTTCACCATGCCGGAAATTTCGTTGAGAGTCCGAAACTCCTGACCACCAAGTTCCATCGATGATTCTGTATGCAAAATTCGTAATGGAGGACATGGCTGCTGAGTGTTCGCTGAATTGACTGATGTCATAAGACTTTTCAAGGAAGACATTGCGTTCAACACGAAGACTGATGTTGATCCAGTTCCCACAGTTTGGCATATTTCGTAAACGTATAGTAGGCGTATAACCCGGACAACATAAGACCAGGCTTTCCGTCGAGAAATCCAAAACGCATCACATACATTTTGAAAAATGTGAACAGCGGATGCGTGATTAGTTGATGACGGCGAAACCGGCGGCCTCGCTTTCGCATC
>BQIY01000089.1 GCA_021604265.1 Nitrospirales bacterium | reverse complement strand
TAGGTCGCCTGATGCTCAGACCGTACACGCTCACGATCTTCAGGATGAATATGCTTTATGAACTGATCGGGATTATTGACCCACTCCGACTGATGAATGCCAACAATCGACTCAAGCTGTGGACTAATGTAGCGAAATGTTATTCCGCCTTGTTCCAAGATCGCCGTATAGGCAACAGCAGGAATGTGTTCAATGAGGAAACGGTATTGATCGTGTGTGAGGGTAGACAGCTTATTCATAACAAAATGTACCTATGCGGGAGAATCTCATGAATGATAAAGGCAAAAGCCGCTGATGAATGACTTCACCGAATACCGATGTATCGTCCCAAGGTTCTCTCAAGTACGCCAAGCAATGCCCTGCTCACTTAGGAAGTAGGAAACAGAGAACTCCGTTGCTCAATGCGACGGCTTCTTCCTTTTGCAATCACCGGTAAACTCAGCAAGAAAAGCCGTTCATCAGCCTTCGAGCTATACACTTGAATGTACCCAGCATAGGTTTCCACAATATCACGAGCAATGGCGAGCCCTTGATCATCAAGGTCCGTCTTTTCTAGCCCTGAATACGTACTTTCTCCTGAATGAAATGAGGGCAATAGCACATCAAAAATTGGTGCGTCTTGGATATCGGACAGTTCGACCTGGATCCATCTGTCGCCTGTTGAACTCATGATCCCCTGAGTTCTAATGAAGAGCGCCTTCTCGAGAGTGTCTCCATTCCCCACTCGATTTAGATAATGGAGCAATAAGTTAAAGAGAACTTGTCGCATTTCCTGCCGCTTCAAGAGCATGGCGGGAATGTCGAGGTCAAGCGAAACTTCAATTTTTATATGCCGAAATTCAGGGTTAAGCGTAATAAAAGAAACACATGAATTGATCAATTCATTGATATTTTCCTCTGTTTGACTTCCTGAAAATTCATGATTGGCATATTCTCTAATTTCTTTTGTCAGACTTTCTATTCGCTGAACATCAGAAGAAATGACGGTCTGAAAACGGCTCAAAAACTCTTTATCATTCTTTCGTAGTTGTGCCAGCTGAACAAAGGCTTTGATTGAAGATTGCGAGTTCGTCAGTTCCTGCGATAATCCACCAGACATGGTCTCAAGTGATCGTAAACGGTCCATGTGCCGAACAACAGCCTGCGAACGGACAACCTCTTCCCGAAGAATGGCATTCTCAAGAGCCAATGCGGCTTCACGAACCAAGGTTGACACAAAGCCTAAGGCTTCGACTTCTTCAAGGGATTCTGGCGAACATGGACTGATAAGGCAGAATCCCAGCAAATGATTTTTTCGAATAAATGGGAAACAGACGTCAGCACGCAATTGTTCTAAGTCTTTTAAGACTCGTTGTTTCCATTGATCAGGAAATGACAGCCTCAGTTCCTGACAGAAGACTCGAGCTTGAACAATCGCCAAATACCGCGGGAGATCATCCGTGATCGAAAAGGTCTGATTAGCCTCAGAGTGACCATTAGAGCCAAAATCCGAAACTTGGATATATCTATTCTTCTCATCATTCAAGACAAAAAGCATTGCAGTCTGAGCACGCATACCCCGGCTTAGGGTTCTAATAATCTCTTGACCCAATAAATCCATGTCCTGAAGAGTCGCAATATTGGTTGAAAACTGAGAAAGTGCTCTCATGCGGGAATCTTGTCCTCTGGTGGCGGCGCCAGAGAGAGAGCGCCGAGCCCCTATTCGCATTTGATAGGCACCCGCAACAGTCAATAAATGCACAAACAATTGGACCATGGAATAACGGTAACTGATCGCTCCAAATACAGACTTCTGCGCAAGGAGTAAGACTGGATACGCTGGCTGTGAAATCAACAGCAACACAGCGAGGTAACTCAACCCTTTTTCTACGAATGCCGTAAAATTCATGAGGTTATAACGAAGAAGCGTATAGGCTACTAACGATACATGAAAGGTAAAGAGTATCGTTCCGTACGGAAGAACTTCAAACCCGTACCAAAGCGGGAAATTTGTCGCCCCCCCGGCAAATCCAACCCCCGTCGCAACGATCAGATAGAGATATTGCTGACGGCGGAGCCTATCTCCAGTCGTATAGGCTTCCCACAAGAGATAATGCCCATAAATGACGATTCCTGCCCACCATGCAAGAAACGCATGAAACAGCATGCCAGGGATTGGCCAGTACGGAAAAAATTGATTGGCTTCCACACCCGCGACAAAGAACGGACTCATATTGGCCAGAAGAAAAATTGCTCCGATAATATAATTTCCCTTCAAGATATTCCATTTACTGACGTATTCATCTCGAAGAGTAATAATATGATGGAGAAACGTGACAGGGATAAAAATGGCTCCAGCCATCAGGAAGCGGAGAAAAAATAACGCAAGGTCTTTGGACTCTGAAATCTGCCAGAAGAAATATCCAAAACTCCAAATGGCCGTGGTAAGCCCGAATAAACCATAGGTCCAATGTCTTGGATTTTGCGGAGCCCGGAAATACACCAACAAGGCTAACCCAGTTGCTGCGATTCCATTTAAAAGACCGCTAATGGCAAAAAAATTCACAGTGAGTTAGGTCTCCCAACACAAGCTATACACTCAGGACCTCGTATAATGAATAGATTGTCCGACTTTGACGTGAACAGTACGTAAAATTCACAAGAAGGTCAAGTCAGAACCAATGCCTAGAATATGCGAAATACGCGAGAAGAGTTGAAGAATCCAAGCTTGCTACGGATAAGCAATTATGAAACCTTGAATATCTTTGTGACAGGTAATGCATGCGATAAACAAAATTGAGAGGGTTAAGACGAAAAAAATCATTTTCCTGTTCAAGCATCATCCTGATAGCCATGGCAGGCAGTAACCTTGACGACCGGTAAATTTTGACTTGCCCCGTAAAGGAGAATGACGAAAGAACGAGGGTTCAGATCATTCCTGACAGAATTCGCCGTGTCATTCAGAAACAGACTCATTGAGTCATTAATTATTCGAGGAAAACTCGTGAAGAAGTTCTGGCAGTTGAGTAAAACTTTGAATGCTCTGTGCGGGATGGCTGGATTTTTCCGTGCCAGTGCCATTTAATAAGACGGCCTGAAGCCCTGCGTGCCTGGCTCCTTCCCAATCGTCTTTCAGACTGTCGCCGATATGTAGGGCTTCATGGGGTTCGACGACATGCTCATTCAGGGCATAATGAAAAATCTGCTTGGAGGGCTTGACGGCTTGCACAAGGCTTGAAATTGTCACGGTATCAAAAAACGGTCTAAGCGAAAGATCCTCAAGTATCTGAAAAAGCCTGGTATCAAAATTTGAAATAATGCCTAACTCGTAGTCAAGTTCTTTTAGCGTTTGGAGAACAGGAAACACCTCCGGGTCAACCTTCCAATGCAATCCCGTACCAAACGCCTCATAAACTTCCTCAAAATAATCGTCAAATTGTTCAAACATTCCAACGCGATAAAAGACGGCATGCACAATATCAAACCACCACAGACGTTCACATTGCTTTAACTTTTCAGGTTGTGAAACATGAAAAACTGGTGGGGGCGCCTGTTGGAACGCCTGCAAAAATGCTGACTGAATTGCGGCGGTTAACTGAGGTGTCGGCTGAACGCCATAGTTCCGGGCATACTGAAGATACACATCGGCCACAGCCCCCTTAATATGAATGAGGGTTCCGGCAGCATCAAAAAACACCACTTTGATAGAAGAATCTGACATGCTTTACCATTCAATCAAACGAGTCGATCCCATTGCGATCAAGCAGATGCGACTGACTCTTTGTATGAGAACTCAGACCACATGACTCCACGGTCAATGGTCGCATTTCTGGAAAATTGAGAAAAGAGGATTGGGCTGATAGAGGAGAGACCGATGGGCTCCGCCAACAACAACGATCAACTCGCCAAAGAATGACTCAAAACGACATCCTGCTTATTTGGCTTTCTTTGTTCTTCGGTCGCGCTCCAAGGCTTTCAGGCGGTCTTTATTTTTTCGATGTTTTTTTCGAAGATCACGATCTTTTTCTCGACCTCTCGGCATAAACTTCTCCTCATCGTTTGGACTTCAGGGACAATGTTAAGTTCGGTCTATACCATAACAGGGCATTATCCAACAAGTACGAAATCTTGCTTGAAGCCCTTCTAAGTGCGTGATAAGATCGGTTTTTCAATTCCATTTCTGACAATACATGCCCCCGCCACAACTCAATAAAACATACGAACCCCAAGAAGTTGAAAAACGCTGGGGCCAATATTGGATTGACGAAGGTCTTTTTACGCCCAAAACAGATGGACCTGAACAATCTTATACCGTCGTTATTCCGCCTCCCAACGTTACAGGCTCGCTCCATATCGGCCATGCGCTGAACAGCACGCTTCAAGATATCCTGATTCGCTGGAAGCGAATGCAAGGGTATAAAACGCTCTGGCTTCCTGGAACAGATCATGCCGGAATCGCCACACAAAATGTCGTCGAACGCCAACTCATGGCCGAAGGAAGCTCTCGGGAGCAAATTGGTCGTCAGGCATTCATTAAACGAGTCTGGAGTTGGAAGCAGCAGTCTGGCGATACCATTATAGCGCAACTCAAGCAGTTAGGTGCTTCATGCGATTGGAGCCGTCAACGTTTCACGCTTGACGAAGGATTATCTCAAGCAGTACATGAAGTTTTCGTCAGCCTGCACGAAGAAGGGCTGATTTATCGAGGAGAACGACTGATCAATTGGTGTCCGCGATGCCTCACGGCACTATCTGATATCGAAGTCGAACACGAGAACATCAAGGGCAAGTTGCATCACATTCACTATCCTGTTGCAGGAATGCCGGATACCTTCCTGACCATTGCCACAACACGACCGGAAACAATGCTAGGCGATACGGCCGTTGCCGTTCATCCGGAAGATCCACGCTACAACCATCTTATGGGACAATCGATTCAATTACCCTTAACCAATCGAACGATTCCAATTGTCGGCGACTCTATTCTTGTCGATCGCGAATTTGGTACAGGAGCCGTCAAAATTACACCAGCCTGCGACTTTAATGATGAAGAAGCCGGCAAACGCCTGAACCTTCCATCAAAACCAATCTTTGATCACCATGCCCGATTGAACACGGAACTTTTTGAACATGATGACATAGACCCACAACTAAAAGATCGTATTCAGGGAAAAGGAGAACTCGAAGCTCGAAAACTTATTGTTGAAGCCTTAGAAGAACGGGAATTACTTCAAAAAATCGAAGACCACACAATGGCACTGGGCAAATGCTACAGGTGCAAAACCGTCATCCTGCCCTATCCCTCCCCTCAATGGTTTGTAAAAATTCAGCCGCTCGCCGACCCAGCCATCAAGGCCGTTGAATCGGGAGACATTCGAATTATTCCAGACTCATGGAAGGGCAATTACTTTGGATGGATGCGGAATGTAAAGGATTGGTGCATTTCACGACAAATTTGGTGGGGACATCAAATTCCAGCATGGTATTGCAAAGCATGCAATATCGACCACTTGCATTTTCCTGAACAAGACCAAGAAAATCAGACCAAAAACCCAAGTAAACTTGACACCTCCACCATGACCGGCTTTATTGCACCTGAGGCCACTCCCATTATCTCGAGAACCCCACCAACGTCCTGTCCTCATTGTGGAGGTCACGAACTCCTGCAAGACCCAGATGTCCTAGACACATGGTTCTCCTCAGCGCTCTGGCCATTTTCAACCCTCGGTTGGCCCAAAGAACATAACGACCTGAAAACGTTTTATCCGACCGCCACGTTAGTCACGGGACTCGACATTCTCTTCTTTTGGGTCGCGCGCATGATCATGATGGGACTCAAATTTACGAATGAAGTGCCGTTTCATGATGTCTATATCCATGCTCTGGTCCGGGACGCGGAAGGCCAGAAAATGAGTAAATCAAAAGGCAACGTCATTAATCCATTAACCAAGATGCAGGAGTATGGCACTGATGCCTTGAGATTTACCTTAGCCTCAATGGCGTCGCCGGGACGTGATATTAAGCTTGCCGAAGGACGCATTGAGGGCTATCGAAACTTTGTGACCAAAATATGGAATGCTGCTCGATTTATTGCGCTCTATGGTGACGGGGAATTGAAAGCCCTTCCAACTTCGCAGCGATCCTTTGCTGACCGCTGGATTCTTAGCCGCCTGAATCATGCTATTCGTGACTGCACGAAATTTTTAGAAGAGTATAGATTTGATCAAGCCACATCGACACTCTATCAATTCCTTTGGCACGAATACTGTGACTGGTATATCGAATTAGTGAAACCTGCCCTTCAGGATCCAAACTGTGAACTGGCTCAAGCGACTCGTCATACACTCTATGAATCATTTGAAGTCATTCAGCGGCTGCTTCATCCGTTCATGCCGTTTCTGAGCGAAGAACTCTGGCAAGCCTTTCCGCATTCAGGCACATCAATTGTCACTCAACAATTCCCTACAGTGGAAAAAGATTGGGATTCTCCAAAAATTGAAAAAGATTTTCAAATCTTTGAGCAATTTGTGAATGCATCGCGGACAAGCCGTGCGCTGCTCAACTGCTCACCAGTACAATCCATGGCTTTCTGGGGAACGTCAACTGATTCAGAAGAGCTCCTCACACTCAACGAGCTGAAATCGAACCTTGAACATCTGACGCGCGGCACTGTAGCTATAACTGACACCGACACCTGGGCAACACAAGATATTCTACGCATTGTCACGGGCTCCATCACGGTTGGAAGCACGATCGATCAGGAAATTGACTTACAACGCGCGTTAGACCGCATACGCAAGCAGGTGCTTGAAAAAGAAAAAGAATCCAGCCGCCTCCAAGCTCGCCTTTCGTCAAAAAACTTCACGGACAAAGCCGAACCAGACGTAATTCGTGAATCGCAAACTCGGCTCAAGGCTCTTACCGATGAATTAGCCCTGCTGGCAAGCAGTCACACGCAACTCTCATCGATCCTCGGGTAAGCTTTCCAGCAACCATCATGTCCGCACAAAAAGCACATATTCGTTCACTGATCAAACTCTCACTGGAAGAAGATGCCGTTGACGACGACATCACCACCAAAATCCTTATCCCTGCACGTCTTCAAGCAAAAGCCATAATTACGGCCAAAGAAGAAATGGTTATTGCAGGGTTAGATGTCGCGAAGCAGGTGTTTACACAGGTTGATCGATCATTGAAATTTCAGGCATTTCAGAAAGATGGAAATGTTATGAGGGCAGGGACAATTTGCTGTACGATATCGGGAAATGCCAGATCGCTACTCAAAGCTGAGCGTGCCGCCCTAAACTTTCTGCAGCATTTATCAGGAATTGCGACACTGACGCGTCAATTTTGCCTTGCGCTGACAACGTCTTCAACGAAAATTCTTGATACGCGTAAAACGACTCCGGGATTACGGTCTTTGCAAAAACTAGCTGTGACTATTGGCGGAGGACACAATCATCGACAATCCTTGAAAGATGGGATTCTCATTAAAGACAATCACCTAGCCTTACTGAAAGCACAAAACATCTCACTGGATCAAGCCTGTCACCTGGCAAAAACACAAGCTCCCCCTCGCCTCAAAGTCTGCGTTGAAACGGAGACATTGACTCAAGTAAAAGCCGCGATACGCGGAAAAGCCGATATCATTCTTTTAGACAATATGCCTCTTCCCATTCTTCGTCAGGCGATTCAGCTCATAGACAGGCGAGCTCTTACGGAAATATCGGGAGGAGTCACGCTGAAAAATGTTCAACGCATTGC
>BQIY01000088.1 GCA_021604265.1 Nitrospirales bacterium | reverse complement strand
CTGAAAGCCGGGCAAAGCGGTTTCGCGATGCCTGGGCTTCACCCCCATGACGCATAATGACAGACCAAAGGTTAATGCTCCGCCCATCATGACCATATGGAGCAGTTGAGCCCACTCCCCATAAGGGTTCAGTCATAAACTCTTTTGTGATAGTTCCATCGAAATTTCGTTCCCAGAAATTAGGCCCGAGATCGTGACGTTTAAAATCGGCAAAGATATTTTTGACGACAAAACGTTTTCCCATGGGCTTTTTCACAGGAGGGTTGCCTGAGTTCGGGGTAGCCTGAGCAAGTGGCGTGGCGACGGAGAAGAGCCGATTGAATGACCCTTTTTGTGCATTATATGTTGTTTCAACGTCTGCGACTCGTCGATCACGTTCAATGATTAACGAGGGAATATGACAACTCGTGCATTTACTTTGCTTAAAGATTCTTTCCCCTAGCCGAACGCGAAGAGTTTTCCGGTGGGTGGCCGGTTTGAAATAGTTCAATAAATAAAATTCCATATGATCGACAAGACTGACGGGAATTTCGTTAGCTACTCCGTCGAGATCTGAGTCATCACTTGTACTTGAAACCGGTGGTGCTTCAATTGTATCAATGGACCCGTCGAGTACCATGCCCGCTGGTGTCGTAATGTTCCCTCCTGATGCAGCCTTTGCGAGGTCGGGGTCAAAGGCTTCAAGTCCCATTTCAGCATTGAGTGCTCCTACCACAAATTCACGAATAGAAATTGTTCCACCTTCGTGAAAGAAAGGACGTACACGTAAATCAGCATTGACGCCCTTGACTCCCGTGGTATCCACGGCTCCATCGGGTAGTGCTCTGATAACCCCATACGAAATGCCTTTGCTCTGGAGTTTTGCGGAGACATTTCGGCCAGTTTTTTGAGCACGTTCGCTCGCTCCATTCTTGATAGCTCGGAGGTCCTGGGTAATTTCGTCACCTAGCATTTCTACAATACCAAGCCCAAACAAATGCGGAGCGTCCCGGCTGTCAGGCCTGGTAAATACGTCGCCGCCGAAGCCTGCCGAGCCTCGTGGCCGTCCATGGCAGGCGGCGCAACTATCCGCGAGTCCTGCGCCAATTGATCCGTCGTTTTCGATATCACCTCGGCCGTCGCCTGTTCGAGGCCCAGAGCCTTGCGCGACGGTAAATTTTCGTTGAAAGAGATTGCGTCCTCGGCGAATAGAACGAAACGGATCACGATTGATAATGTATAACGATGAATTTGGCGTGTTGATATCGCCGCGTCCGGCGCCAATTTGATCTTGTAATGACTTTTTGATTCCCGCATTGACTGAATTGGGTGTTTGTGTAATGTCGGTTTCTTGTGCTTGAACAGGCGTGGAACTCATTAACGTGGAAGCGATAGCGAACGTACACGCGAGTGAAAAAGACGCATAGGATGTATACATGAAGACCTCCTGACAATAATCTCACAATTTCTCGAATAAACTGAATAAGAATAGTCCTAAGGGTAGGCAGTCAACGAGGAGAATTGTCAAGGAAACATGAACGACGGTCCGAGCGAGAAGAGGAAGTGTCTACAGTCATCTATCAGAGTGGGAGCGGGTCTTTTTTATGGCCTCTCATGTCCCGTCTGTCCCGTTCTAGACAGGAATGAAAATTATTAGTATGAAGACGAATAAGGCATGGATGACAAAGACCTTCTCATTTCTTCCCGTTATGCCGTCATGTTTATGGTTGAGAGAGATTCCTCTAACTTTTCCTCGGTTCGGTGACTGCTTGGGGATCTATTCTCGTGGGAAGATCAGGCCTTACGGTGGTCGTTCGCATGCGTAGTAGGAATTTTTTAACAGGATGGTCATTTCCGCTTCTCTTTCTGTCAATCATGACTTCCAGAGCGTCGATGGTCAGTACGCCGTTGTCGTATCGGGGCGATCACCATGACGCCACCAGCCGCGTTCCAACGCGGCTGGCGGCCTGTGTCTGTCAGCGTTTATCGAGTCAAGCGCCAGGCTTGCTCCCATGCTAAACCTGTTCCTGGTGCATAATAGAACGGGGCTTGGTTACACCATCCTGAAAAGGGAAATGGCTTGCATTGATAGAGGTTGCCATTTGTGCCTCGTACCATCGTTCCTGGCTTGTAACTCCCAATGCCTTCTGGATAGGTCAGGTGTTGCCCATTAGGTCCGTCATCGGGGTTATTGTCAGGAGGGGGATTGGGATTTCCGTCCGGCCCGCCATCAGGATTGCCGTCCGGCTCGTTGTCAGGTGTTTCTTTGTCGATGACGAAACTGAGTTTTTGCGGAGAATCGGTAAAGACTCGATTGCCATTGAGTGCTTGAGTGGGTTCCACACGTCCATTGGACGTCAGAGCTCCAACTTGCACGAGGCTTGAGGCTGCATTAATCTCCTGAGCAAGGAGGAAGGGCCATTGTGTCCGGCTGCCTTGTCCTTCTTCGAGAATGAATTGGATAGTTTCGACATCGGAGGATGATTCGTTAAATAGTCGAAAGATAACTGTCGTGCCAACTGGCAGGTCTTCCACGGCCGTGATTCTGCCTAGTGCTCGCAAGTCGTTATCGATTGGACCTCCGGTGAACTCCACATCGTTACAAGAGTAGAAGGCTTCCGGGCTATCTAAACGCTGCCAGATGTGGAAGATGACATGTTTCCCCGTGCGTTGCGGTAAGTTGCAGCGCATACGATATCCCTGTCCGCCGCCTTGGATAGATTCAAGAGGCACTTGCCCAAGCCGGCAAAATTCCTCCAACTCACTCCATCGGATCGGCTGTGTCGGATCATATCCCTGGGGCGTGACGTAAAAAATCATATCTTTCGTTGCATGTGGCGCTGTCGCGTTGTACACAAATTCAAACTGTCCAGCCGCGTCAGGAGCGATGCGTGTGGTTCTCCAATCAGACCGTAAAAGATTAAGGCCTCGAAATGTAGAATTGCCACCACTACACTGTTGTCCGTCAGGAATCAATGCTTCATGCTGTCCGTTGGCATTGCCTTGTCGGACGCCGTTCCAGTCATACATAGGCTGTGTCCCCCCGAGCTCAACTGCGGCTCGACAGGCCGGGTCTTGATGGTTTTCCGGATTTCCATTAAAGCGACATTCATGAACGCGGCTGGGAGGGACGACCATGGTGCCATGTGTGGCACCTGTGTCAGGAAAGCTCAAGGTTCCAGCCAGGATTCCGGCGACTCCCAAGCCGAGTAATTTCATCGAAACATGCATGTGTAATTTTCTCCTCTTCTCATTCAGTTACCGGATGATGACATCATCGATAAGGACTTGTGTGATTTCGTCAATTGCATTCTTTTTATTATTGAATCCGCCGATGATTAAGGTGTGAGTTCCTTGTGAAAGCGTACCGACATTGAGTGTGACCGCTACCCAACCTGTTACTTGGTTCCTACCTCCATCACCGTCTCCAGTGATTCGAGCAAGTACTTGATTGCCCCCGCGACCGATCAATCGATTGTCAACCGATAGTAAGGTTTCACTGAATTCATCAGATTCATAGTTACTTGATTGCCCCATTCGGTATCGCAGAGATATGGTAACCTGCCTAGCGGTGGGTAAGGTGAATGATCGACGCCATCCGCCCGACATATTGAGTTTTTCCGCTTTACTGTGCCCTCCCACAAGAACTTGAAGCCCTCCGCCGGTAAATCCCAAGTTAGGTTGGTGTGCTCCTCGTGCAAAGTTGGGTTGATTTGTGTTTCTGAATGTATCATCGATATAGGTAAATCCGTTGACTCCTGCATTGAAATTGGCGTTCACAATTACGCCTCCTGGCGGAGGAGGAGGCAGGGGCGGAGAAGTTGTACCACGACGAACAGAAACATCGTCGATCAAGACTTCAGTCGTTTCATTGTTGAAGGTCTTTTTATTGTTAAATCCGCCGATGGTGATTGTATGCGGTCCGGCTGATAATGTTCCAACTGGAATGGACACCGGGACCCAATCGGTTGTGCGCGGTCCTCCTCCATTCCCATTGCCGGCGAGTTGGGCCAAAAAATCGTTGGAGCTGACTCTGATGAGTCTGTTATCGATCGAGAGAAGCGCCTGACTGATTTCGTCACTCTCATAATCCGACGCTTGGGTGAGTTTGTATCGTAAGACAACGGTGACATTGCTGTCGGCTGGGAGCGTGAATGACCGTCTCCAACCACCTGACATGTTTCGAATAGTTGAATTGTTGATGCCGCCGAGCTGAACACGAAGGGCGCCGCCTGAAAAGCCTTGTCCTGGAGCATGAGCGCCACTGGAAAAATTGGGTTGATTGGTATTGCGGAACGGATCATCGACGAAGACAAATTGGTCGGTTGCCCCATTAAAGTGTGACTCAAACAGGATCGTTCCGCCGTTATCGTCTGTGAGGGTGATCGAAATAGTCTGAGTTGCTGTCCCGCCGTCACTATCGGTGATGGAGGCGGTGATACGGTGGGTTCCGACAGACAGTGCTGTTGAAACGCTTCCCCCTGTTCCAAGTTGACCATCTTTGTCTGATCTCCAGATAAGGTTGGATGTAATATTACCGTCTTGGGCATCGGCGGCCGTGCCGACAAACGTGACGGGCGAACCAGCTGAAATGAATGCTCCATCAGTCGGAGACGTGATGGTGACGGTTGGATTTGATAAGTCCACGACGGTAATACAGGCGGCTCTGTCGACGATCGGTTGAATTTGCGCTAAGCTGCATTGAGAGAATTGCTCACTTCCGTTGATTGACGGATTCATCAGGAAATTGCCCGGTGTACTGGCGCAAGCTGATCCGCCTTGATTATCGTGGGGAGCGCCGAAGTTATGTCCGAGTTCATGGGCAACCACGAGAGCTCCGGCTGTTCCGCCACCACGGATTTGATTCACGCCGACTCCAAACCGTGCACTGCATAACGAACTTAAAAAGGCAATGCCGACGGTACTGCCATTCAGATCTCGTCCGGTAAACAAATGCGCGATGCCGGGATGTGTAAAAGATGAGCCGTTGGTAAAACTGCTGAATTGATTTAGCAGCGTACTGGGATTCGTCGACGTTAACGTTCCGTTTTGCGCTAAGTTTCGGATTTCCACCAAATTAATCTGCACGCCCACTTGTTCTGAAAAAATACCATCGACGACATTGATTCGTGCAAGGATCGCTGCATCTGCTGATGTGCCAAAGTTGTTCTGCTGAATCTGTGCAAATTGAGGGTCGGATACGACGGCCATATCGAGGTTGAACGAGGCACCTTGTGCTTGTGCCGGAACAAATCCTTTCAGTTCTTCAAGTAAGGCTGAATAGTCTGTCATCGGGGTTGCCGGGACTCCAGGCGACCCCAGTCCGCATGTCGTGACACCCAGGTCCCGGGTGTCGGACAAGCGATAGATCCCGTGTGCCGTTGCATCAGACGGGGGATTTGTTGCAAGCGCTTCGGTCATGGCCTGCATGGAATCGATGATATACACTTCCTGCCCATCCCAAATCATTCCAGACCATTGTTTGCCCATTCGTGTGAGACGGATCCAAGAGCTCTCAAGGCCCTCAATCTTTCCACGAAAAAGGCCGTAGGCCTTATGCAGATGTTCTCGTTGGCCTTTCGGTAATTTATTGATTAATCGGTTATTGGATTCCAATGCAACATCAAATACTCTTCCAAAGGCTTCGAATGACCAATGCCAGGTTTGAGTTTCTTGGTCGGGATTATCTGATTCCTGCTTGCGGCTTTCCAAGGCCATCGGCGGGAGGGTTTCGTAGTGCAGTATCTCAAATGACTTGTCTTCAGTAAGAGATTGAATCTTGTCGCTTGCGTGGGCGAGTGCAGCGAAAAAGAACATGCAGAGCCCAATCATGGTGACAATACGCCTTCGACGTGTGTGCATGGTGATCCCTTTTTCAGTCGAGTAAATAAAAATTTTGTGAGTAAATGGTCACGCGTTTGTCAAGTACAAAACTACATCATGTTGAGATGGCCATGAGTAGGAAGGGGAATAGAGGATGCTGGTATATTGAATCTGAGCTAGAGAAAAAATATTGCTCTGTCCCTGTGCATATTTTCTCCGAGTATTGGTCTGATTCAATTCTGATAGGCCATTCTCTTTTGTCTCAGAGAGTGATGAGCATGATAAGAATTCATACCATTTTGCTTTTGATCTCTAGCAATCTACGTTCCATAAAACCGTTTGCTCACACAGTAGGCAGTGGGGAAATCGAGGATAGGAAGAAGTCCTTGAATTAACGGCGAATTGGAATGGGGGGCGTTGAGGGGGTGAGGTGGCAGGTCGCAAGGCGTATCTTGCGATTTTGTTTGTAGCAACTGTGAGTTTTTATAAAATTGTAGGTGAAGACCTACAGTTCCTTTCCCCCCTTTTTTGTTCAACACAGCATCCATTGTTTGTGATTACAGTGAGCCATTGCACGATGAACGAATGACAGAAACAAAGGTCGACCGATGTGGAATGTGGGAAGCGTTCCCAATGGGAAGAGTATGTTGTTCAAAGAAAAGACGGAGACGATGGGCCTCATGTTTGAACGTGCGGTAAACTGCATGCTCCCAGACGTTTGAACAGAGAATGAAGCCGCATCCCAAGTCAGTATGATCAGGGTGTTATATGGAATCTGTCTGCTGTTCTGCGACCACAACATATCGTAATGGTCCGCCGGGTTCGATGGCATCAAATGGGTAACAGGTCACGAGGACAAGCTGTGTGTGAGATGTGTCTTGTCCGATCATGGCCTGACGTGCATCCACGACGTGCAGTTCATGAACTGTAAACATTGTCTTCTCCCTATCAATGTCTTCGATCAGTATCGTTTCGCCCACTTGTAGGTTTTTGAGAAATGCAAAGTGCGTATCTCGGTGACCGTTGAGAATGGCGGTCCCTACAGAACCAGGATGTGGAGTGCTTGAAACATGACCGGGTCCGAAGGCCAGTGTCCGTCCACTGGCACCTGAGAGGACGAACATCTCGATGCCATGTTGAGGAGCCTGCAGTTTGGCGATAGGCCAGGTATCGGCCCAAGGCCATGGTTGAACGTGACGTTGACCGCCTTGCGTGTGAGACCAGGCTCGTTCAAGGAGGTACTGAGCGAGTTCGGCTTTCACATAGATCCAGGCGCCGTACCCTGTCTGCCATGCTCCAAGAAGAAGCACGGTTGAAGAAATGAGAATCAGAAGTGGACGAGTCATATTCAAACCCTTCTCCATTGATATCCTATACAGAGGCTGGCGATCAGCAGGAGAGTGAGTCCTGTGATGAGATGCCATGTTCCATTTGTGGCTCCTGCTGAGAGTCCGAAGATGGCCGTGTACTCTTGCCCGTGGGGAAGGTTTGTTTTGATCGCATGAGTCGAAAGTGTTTGGTCTGAGGACCGTACAGGCGTGACATCAACAGCAACGAGACTGGTATAGCGGCTCACGAGATGATGAGCCATGGCGATATCGATAATTTCCTTGCGAAGGTGGTCATTTTCCTTCCTCTCAACATCCTGATCCATTAACACTGAAATTTTTTGTCGTGCCCAATACGTGGCTATGCCACGACGTTGGATTGCTTCATCCGATGAAACCGTCGTCTCCCAGTTTTTAAATCCGGCTGTTCCTTGCACGTGTATGTGTTCTGAAGGTGCGGTTGTTCGAACGGCCATTATCAACGGTTCTCCGACGTACAAGTCTGGAATGCGTTCTGGGAGAATTTCCCCTGATGTATTTCCTGCGAGTGTCATGTCGATGTTCGTGATCACCGGATGTTCAAGTTTGTGAAAGAGCTGATTCATCTTGTCTTGC
>BQIY01000087.1 GCA_021604265.1 Nitrospirales bacterium | reverse complement strand
GCCTGGATTCTCAAAGCCCGCCCAGACCTTGTGAGACAACCCGAAAAGAAAAAATCCCCCCAAGAATTACCATTCCCATTACGCTCCTGCCCGACAAATGAATCCACAATCTCATGAGAGTATGCGTAAAGGTGAGTACAGCGCAATAAATTCAAGATATGTGTGATGGGTATCTGGAGCCCTTAGTCGACGAGATACCATTCAACCAGCATTTGATGTACTCACGGTCAAATGAACCGTAACACAGCACATACAATGAAGACAGAGAACTTCCCGCTACCATTGAAAATTGTCCGCCCTACCGTCGTCTCATAAATCGTCAGCCATAGACGCGGCTATCGTTCCTGAAGGAGCCTGTTGAATATTTGCGACCTTCGTCTACAGATTTTCATTGGACGCTCGGAGTCAAAATTATGCGATAAAATCATCTAACATTCAAGAATGAAGAATCTAGGCAAGAACAAACTTTCGTCAACAAGCATATAAAGAAAGCAACTTGCCCCTATTATAAGGTGCACTTCGGTTTAGAATACGGGATTTTGAATTGACTACACGTTGAAAAGGGCTGCATGCAGATCAGGACGGTTTTTGAATGCCATTACCGTGAACTCATGAGAGAAGATTCCAATATTGAAGACTGCGCGGATCTCAGGTCATCTGCAATTCTATCAGCGATTTGCTTATACATCTGATGGATTGCCGACCTGAGTCTTCGCGCATCATTTTCTGCCCATTCCTGATAAGTATACTCTCCAGAGTTAGCATGAATATGTTGTTCCGTTATCACCTGTTGCGATAGATCAAAAAGTTTCACGTTCACCGCAAACCTTAATGTTAACTGAGGAAAATCAGACTTCGATAGTTGTACCAATTGAAGTTGAATAGGCTGAATCTCCATTAATGCATCACTTGGATGATGTACTGAGCCAAACTCAAACTTTTCAGGCAATCCTCTCCCCTCACTTGCTGTGCCTCCGTAAGTTCTCAGATGAGGAACAGGCTCTCGGTCTACTAACTCTTCCCAGATTCCCTGGATCAAGCCCTGCTTGAGAACCGTTATTTTCTGATAAAGTAAATCTTGAGAGGTCACAGCATCCCCAAAATACAGAACGGGCCCAATGACTCCGCCCATTACCCACCCAACAGTGCTTCCTCCAACAACACCTCCGCCGCATAAAAGTAGAACGGCAACAATACCTTCTAAGTGAGTAACTGAGACTCCTCCTATGGAGGAAGGACAGAAAAACTTCCCAATAGTAAATCCTGCCTCTCCACCATTTATTGCCCCCTTCTTCATATTTCTCCAACCCTCTACCATCCATTGCTGACTTTTTTGAAATGGACTTTCCCAAAACATTGCTTCTGGAGTCTTGTCGTTACGAATCTGTTCGGGCATCAAAACAATCATGATTTCAGAGTGATCAACACTTGAGCCTCGCAAGTCTATATTTGCGGGTTGCACAGAAGAACTTCCTTCTTGAGAAGCTAGTACGGACTCAATATGTCCTCTTCTATAATCTAAGAATCCACAACCCAATGGAGAGCACGCAATGGCCACAATTGCGAAAAATTCAATAGTAAACATGAAAAGTTTTTTACTTTTCATGAGAAATATGGGTAACGAGAATTTAAACAATTGATTGACTAGACCGTTCAAGAATCTTCACCATTTTCTTAAGCTCTTTTGTGGTCACACTGAGAGGGGGAAGGAGAACTAAAACATTTCCTATTGGGCGGATTAAGAGACCTCGCTTTTGACATTCTTTTGCTACTTGATAACCCATACGTTCTGTAAGTGGAAAGGAATTTTTGGCTTTCATATCTTTCACGAGTTCAATGCCCACCATAAATCCGCATTGACGGATATCTCCAACGAACGCATTTTTTTTCATGTCCGTAAGGAGAGCATTTAGGAAGTTAATCTTTTTCTTTAACTTTTCGAGCACGTTCTCTTTCTCGAAAACTTCTAAGTTTGCGAGGGCTGCCGCACAACCAAGAGGATTGCCGGTATAGCTATGACCGTGAAAAAAAGTCTTCCATTCACTATAGTTTCCTAAAAAGGCGTGGTAGATTTTTTCATTTGAGAGAGTCGCAGCCAAAGGCATATACCCTCCCGTGAGACCCTTTGAGATAGCCATGAGATCTGGCGTGATGCCTTCATGTTCGCAGGCAAACATTCGACCTGTGCGTCCAAATCCAGTAGCCACCTCGTCAGCGATCAGTAATACATTAAATTTCGTACAGAGGTCTCTGATTCGTTTGAGATATCCAGATGGGGAAGGGATAATGCCTGCGACAGCTTGCACCATTGGCTCAATCACAATGCCGGCAATCTCTTTGTGTTTTTTCCTGAGTAAACTTTCAAGTGGGCGGAGGCAGTCTATTTGGCAAGACGGAAATGTGAGATCTAACGGACAACGATAGCAATGAGGGGAAGGGATTTCATGCGCTTGAAAAAGGACCGCGTGAAATGGTTTGTGAAAAAGCTCCACTCCACTGAGACTCATCCCGCCTACCGTATCTCCATGATAGGCCTGACTCAGATGAATAAAAGTTCGCTTTTGTGGTTGCGCCGGCTTGACTTGCGCCCAATACTGAATGGCCATTTTGAGCGCAACTTCGACTGCTGTTGATCCATCATCTGAATAAAATACACGAGATAAGCCTGGAGGAGCCAAATCGATAAGTTTTTGGGCCAACTGGATAGCTGGAGGACTTGAGAGACCCAGCATGGTTGTATGCGCAACACGCTTGAGCTGACGACGGATGGCTTTATCAATTTTAGGGTGTTGATGTCCATGAATATTGACCCAGATTGACGAGGTCCCATCCAAATACCGACGCCCTTGCGTATCAAACAGATACGAGCCTTTCCCACGTTCGATAATAATTGGATCTTCTTCAACCCATTCTTTCATTTGCGTAAAGGGGTGCCAGAGAACCTGATGGTCGAGCGTCGCGAGTTGTTTATGAATGTGCTGACGTTTCATCATGTCAAATCTTTTAAATACTCGGCGAGTATAGGGGGGAATATTCTCTTTTGACAACCTGGAAAATGCTTACTACAATCAAGCAATTAGAGATGAAAGACCAACCGCAGCTATCTCGAATCCGTAATTTCTGCATTATCGCTCATATCGATCACGGGAAATCCACTCTCGCTGATAGATTCCTTGAAATTACAGGGGCTATCACGAAACGAGAGTTTCGTGAACAGTACCTGGATGCGATGGACCTTGAGCGGGAACGCGGTATTACCATTAAGGCGCACGCCGTCACGACCAAGTTTCGTGCGAACGACGGCACTGAATACCTCCTCAACCTCATTGACACTCCAGGACATGTTGATTTTACCTACGAAGTCTCACGCAGCTTAGCCGCCTGTGAAGGGGCATTGTTGCTTGTAGACGCCACCCAAGGGGTTGAGGCCCAAACGATCGCGAATGTCTATCTGGCCATTGCCAATGATCTCACCATAATTCCCGTCATTAATAAAGTCGATTTGGCCAGTGCAGATATTGAGGGAGTCAAACAACAAATTCAGGAGACCTTAGGACTCGAGATTGAGGGCACTCATTATATTAGCGCCAAAGATGGGCGGGGAGTGCCGGAAGTGCTAGAAGCCGTTGTCCAGACCATCCCGCCGCCGACCGGTCATTCGGATCGTGAATTAAAAGCCCTGATTTTTGATTCCTGGTTCGATAGTTATCAAGGTGCCATTGTCTTGTTACGGGTTCTGGATGGGGAGATTGTCCCAGGCATGAAAATCCAGATGATGTCCAATAAGCGGATCTTTGAAGTTGATGAAGTGGGAGTGTTTACTCCGAAGCGAACCAAAACAAAGCGGCTGGGAACAGGCGAAGTTGGCTATTTGGTTGCGGGCATGAAAGATCTGGCCGATACGAAAATTGGGGATACCATTACCGATGCGAATCAACCAGCTCAAGAACCATTGCCCGGATACCAAGAAGTCAAGCCGGTGGTCTTTTGCGGATTGTATACCATCGATAATGCCAGATTTGAAGACTTGCGCGATTCGTTAGAAAAACTGCAATTAAATGACTCGTCCTTCGGCTATGAACCTGAAACATCCTTGGCCTTAGGCTTTGGCTTTCGGTGTGGATTTCTCGGCTTGCTGCACATGGAAATTATTCGTGAGCGGTTGGAACGCGAGTATAATTTAGACTTGATCAGTACAGCCCCAACGGTCATTTACCGCGTCTATACCACCAAGAACGAAGTCCTTGACATTGATAATCCAGCCAAACTTCCTGACCCCTCGATGATTGAGCAAATGGAAGAGCCGTTTATTAAAGCCACGATTATTACTCCAGAACGGTATGTGGGCAATATTCTGCAACTCTGTCAGGAACGACGTGGGCTACAGCAAGGCATGCAGTACTTAGATCCGACCCGAGTGATGCTGACCTACGAGTTGCCATTAAATGAAATGGTGTTAGATTTCTATGATCGCCTTAAATCACGAACGCAAGGGTACGCGTCGCTCGATTACGAAGTCACCGGATATCGTCCCTCCAAGTTGGTCAAGTTAGACCTGCTGCTGAATGGTGAAAATGTTGATGCGCTCTCCGTGATTACCCATCAAGACAAAGCCCAGCAACGTGGCCGGCAATTAGCTGAAAAAATGAAAGAACTCATTCCCCGGCAGATGTTTGAAGTCGCCATTCAAGCGGCTATTGGAAATCGAATTATTGCCCGAGAGACGGTCGGCGCATTGAAAAAGAATGTGACGGCGAAGTGTTATGGCGGGGACATTTCACGAAAACGCAAATTGTGGGCAAAACAAAAAGAAGGCAAGAAACGCATGAAACAATTAGGACGTGTTGAAGTACCACAGGAAGCGTTTTTAGCAATCCTTAAAACCGACAGTGATTAAGATGACACCATCGCCGGAAGAATCACCAAAACAGAGTGAAAATTCGCTGAAAGAGTCATCCCCGTCATCGATCAGTGAAGAACACGAAGGCTCTCACAAGTCCATCATCCGCGAATATGCTGAAGCGATTGTTATTGCCATTATCCTAGCTTTTTTCATACGGGTCTTTGTGGTTCAGGCGTTTAAAATTCCATCCGGTTCGATGATTCCCACATTGTTAATCGGCGATCACATTCTTGTGAGCAAACTGGCGTATGGCCTGCAATGGCCAACCGATTGTACCGTGTCCGTCAGTTTCCCCCCTGTGACCTGTTATTCCTCAAAGATCTTGTGGAAATTTGGCGATCCGCAACATGGCGACATTATCGTCTTTCGGTACCCGGAGGATGAAGAAAAAGACTTCATTAAGCGGATTGTCGGGATACCAGGCGACACCATTGAGACCAAAAACAAGGTGGTCTATATCAATGGACAACCGCTTCGCGATGAGGCCTACACCCAGCGTATCGATCCGGGAATCATCGATGGACACATTAATCAACGAGATAATTTCGGCCCGATTACCGTACCCGAGAAATCATATTTTGTCATGGGTGATAACCGAGACCAAAGTTTAGACAGCCGGTTTTGGGGATTTGTGAAAGTGGATAAAATCAAAGGCAAAGCGTTCATGAGCTATTGGTCCTGGAATGGGCAAGGCTCCTGGGTTGATTGGGTGCGCTGGGAACGAATTGGGAAATTTATTCTGTAACGATGACGAAAAAGCTTGAAGGGTATATTCAACGGTTTTCACGTGCCAAAGTGCTGGTCCTCGGCGATCTCATCTTGGATCATTTCATCTGGGGTAAAGTCAATCGCATGTCTCCTGAGGCCCCAGTTCCTGTCGTGCATATGGAATCTGAATCCCTCTGTCTCGGAGGGGCGGCCAACGTATTCCAAAATATCGTTTCCTTGGGCGGACAAGCTGACTTGTGCGGGGTCATTGGCTCTGATGAGGGCGGTCATGCATTACTCAAAGCGCTCAGCGTCTATCGACGCAATCGGGGAGGCGTGGTCATTGATGCCGCTCGACCAACCACCCGAAAAACCCGCGTCATCGCACACAATCAACAGGTGGTACGGTTTGATGTCGAGGAACGCAGCGATTTGGCATCGGCGACTGAACGGAAAGTTCTTCGATATGTCCTGTCACGTTTACCAGAAATTACCTGTCTCGTGATTTCCGACTATGCCAAAGGCGTCGTGACGGCTTCACTCATGCACGAAATCTCTGAAGCCGCTTCACGTCATAACATCCCGGTTTTTGTGGACCCCAAAGTTGAACACTTTGCCCGATATCAAGGCGTGACCGTAATGACGCCGAATCATCTCGAAGCCTACCAGGCTGCCGGGGTTGTCGGAAATAGTGATCCGTCTATTGATGAGATTGGCCAAATGCTCCAAAACACCACCCAGTGTCAAGCGGTCCTGATTACGCGTGGAGAACAGGGGATGAGCCTCTACCAAGCGAAAAAGAAAGCCGTGCATATTCCATCAAAGGCTCGGCAAGTCTTTGATGTGACGGGAGCAGGCGATACGGTTGTCAGCACCATGGCTCTGGCTGTGAGCACAGGGGCTTCATTTCGTGATGCCGCGTTTCTTGCCAATCAAGCAGCAGGTGTCGTAGTCGGCATGGTTGGAACCGCCAGTCTGACCCAAGATCAGCTCAAGAAAGCCTTGCGCCATGCCTCCTAATCCCAACGCTGTTGGAGTCCTGATTCCAGCCCGCTTTGGATCATCGCGGTTTCCCGGAAAACCGTTAGCCCAGTTGGCGGGGCGACCCTTGATTCAACATGCTTATGAAGCCGCAACTCAGGTTCGAGATGTCTCGGAGGTACGGGTCGTGACTGATGATGCCCGCATCGCTCATACCGTTGAACAGTTTGGCGGCCAGGTCATGATGATCGACACGCCCTGTCGAACAGGAACAGATCGCGTGGCAAAAGCTGCCGCGCAGCTCGATTGTTCCGTTATCGTCAACCTTCAGGCTGATGAAATTCCTTTACACCCTTCGTTACTCCGTGATCTAATCGATCCATTCCTAGCCAGTGGTCAGACGATGGGAACATTAAAGCGGCAATTGTCGGCAAATGATGAATTGCAAGACACCGCACTGGTAAAAGTCGTCACGGATATCCATCAGAACGCGATCTATTTTTCCCGTTTGCCCATTCCCTTTGTCCGCGACGGTCAAGCAGGGGATACATCAACCCTACACTATAGCCACCTCGGCATTTATATTTTTCGACGCGAGACGCTGCTGCACTTTGCCGATCTGCCAACCGGAACCTTAGAAGAGGCAGAAAAACTTGAACAGCTTCGTGCCTTGGAACATGGCATCACCATCCGTGTGTGGGAAACGAAGCACGAATCACTTCGAATCGATCGACCGGAAGAACTGAAGGCCGCAGAAGCCCAGTTCATACGAAAGACATCGCAATCAGCAAGTTGTCCACCATCATCGGCATACACCGCCTCAACCCAACAATGATCAAGTCACTATGAGTAAATTTATTTTTATCACTGGCGGGGTCGTCTCTTCTCTTGGCAAAGGCTTGGCCTCGGCGTCAATTGGGCAGTTGCTAGAAAGCCGTGGGTTAACCATTACGTTTCTGAAGCTCGATCCGTATATCAATGTCGATCCCGGAACCATGAATCCGTATCAACATGGTGAAGTCTATGTGACGGATGACGGAGCGGAGACGGATTTAGACTTGGGTCATTACGAACGCTTTACCTCGGTTCGTTTAAGTAAGGAAAACAACTGTACGACCGGACGCATCTATGATTCGGTCATTAAAAAAGAACGCAAGGGCGAGTATTTGGGCGGGACCG
>BQIY01000086.1 GCA_021604265.1 Nitrospirales bacterium | reverse complement strand
GGGCTCTGTTTAGCATGACGAACGCTGAACAAGAACTGGCTATCATGAATACGCGAAAAGACCCGCGCGGAAAAGAGCATGTGAAGGTTCAGCAAATGTATAAATCGCTTCCTGTCGAGGGGAAGCAAATCTCAGTGCATATTAATCAAAATAAGGAAGTAGAACTCGTCCATGGAGACTATTTGCCGAATATTGACCTGGACCCATCGGCGGCGATTCAACGTGATGCCGCCGTCGAGACTGCGACAAGAGATTTAGAGCCGAAAAATGAGTTGGCCATGGCGCCCAAAACAGAACTCGTTGTCTATGAATCTCAAGGTCAGCCGGTCCTGGCATGGAAAATTCTTTTAGCCTCCAATGAGCCGCTTGGCGATTTTGTTTACTATGTGAATGCCAAGACCGGAGAAGTCATCGACTCGTACAATGATATGAAAAATGTCTTGAATCGAAAAACATATCATGGGCGTAACACGGGTATTCTTCCCGGTGATCTGACAAGGTCGGAAGGCGACAGTCCGACGAATGATGCCGCTATCGATGATGCTCACGATCATGCCGGCCAAGTCTATCAATATTATTTGGATGAACATGGTCGGGACAGCTATGACGGTCAAGGAGCCGATATCGTTTCCACGGCTCATCATCGACAAGGCTACAACAATGCAGCATGGAGTCCGTTCAGAGAGCAAATGTTTTACGGAGATGGTGATGGGACTCGATTTACTCCGCTCTCGGAGAGCTTGGACGTGGTTGCGCATGAATTGACTCATGCCATAACTGATAAAACCACGGGTTTAGTGTACAGAAATCAATCGGGAGCTTTGAACGAGTCGATCTCTGACATTTTTGGCGTTGCGGTCGATCCGTCAAATTGGATGCTTGGTGAAGATATTTTCACGCCGGCGATTCCAGGAGATGCCCTACGACACGTGGACGATCCGCCGCGCGGCGGACAACCTGATCATATGGATGACTTTGTCACGCCTGACCCCAATGGCAGTGCGATGGATCGGCGTTGTTTCGCGGCGACGAACCAGGATAACGGCTGTGTGCATTTTAATAGCGGCATACCTAATAAAGCGGCATATCTCATGGCCGAAGGTGGGACCCATCATGGTCTCCATGTTCAAGGCATGGGGTTGTCCAACGTCACGAAGATTTTCTTCGATGTGCAGGCGAATCTGCGTTTAACGGCCCAATCAGACTTTCTTGACGCAAGAGACGCAACCGTGGATGCCGTGAATGAGATTTTCCCAGGAGATCAAACTAAGAAATGTACGGTTGAACGTGCCTGGGCGGCTGTGGGCATTGGTGAGCCATGTCAAAATGGAGAGTCGAATAGTGACCTTGCCTTGACCAAGACGAGCAGTGCTGTTTCGGTTGAGCCCGGTGAAATGCTGACCTATACGTTGTCTGTGATGAATCAGGGGCCAGACCCGGCAACGGGAGTGACGGTAACGGATATCTTGCCGGCGGGTTTTGTTTTTTCTTCCGCTTCGTCCGATTGTCATCATGACGGAGGCCGCGTGACGTGCAGTATCGGAGAGCTTGGTGTTGATGATAAGCGCGTCGTGACGATGACAGGGATCGCGCCTTCTCAACAGGGAATGCTGAAAAATACCGCTAAGGTGTCGGGTGATCAAGTCGATCCACAGAGCGATAATAACTCGGCTTCGGTTTCTACGACGATCGGCGGCGAAGAGCCATTCTGCCGGTCGCCGGAGTTAGACATTTCGACAGAAACCAATGTTGAGGTCTCCGATGTGCTGACTATTGATCACGCGGGTACGCTTAAGGGGCTTACGGTGTCGCTCGATATCACGCATTCTTACGTTGGTGATATTGTTGTGACGTTGGAACATGAGGGCGCGGGGCCTACAGCCGTTCTCCTTCATCGTCCAATCTTCACGCAAGGCAACTGTCAATTTAATGATGTCCGTGTCACGCTTCATGATGAATCCGCGAAGTCTGTGCAGGAGACGTGTGATTCCACCGAACCGGCGGTTAAAGGCACTGTACAACCAAACGAGTCATTGGGCGGATTTGCTGGTCAAGAATTGAGTGGGAGTTGGAAGTTGAAAGTCCTCGACGATATTTTTCAAGATGGCGGAAAGTTGAACAAATGGTGTCTGATCCCGGAATTAGAATGATGATCTCAAGCACGCTTTTATGTGGCAGAAGCGAACTGGTCTTTCTCCCTCCTGTGTGACCGCCGCTTCTGAGAGCTCCCTGCCGCAGATGGCAGGGAGCTCTTGATTGGTCAAGAGAGTTCAGCTCGAATAAAGAGCGGGCAATGTATGAATCCCGATTCTCTCCATTCCTGTAATCAAGTCTGACGCAGTTTGAGGGGCGTACCGTGATCCTCTTATCTGGATAGGTTCACGGGGCACCCGATCTATTTTTTTGATAGAGAGGAGCATTCCTATAATAGTCTAAAGGCATAGGGGGAATGCTCTAGCCCAAAAGGCCTATTGTCGGCAGGCATGAGTCTTCGGAGCTCTAATCTGCATAGTTATTATTGCCAAGCAAATGGGTGATGGGGTAATTCTGAAGCAAGAGAATTTTGCAAAACGTCATTCTTTCTTCACGGTTTTTCGCTCATTTAACGCTCAACGACATCAGTGGAATTGATGACATTCATGTTTGCGCATATAGTCGAATTATGTCGGTCAAAGGTCTGAAACAACAATTCAGGCCAAATAGCCGGCTAGTGGTTATAGTAATGGGGGCAAGTTTAGTTTTATATGCCGACATATCTGCTTGATTTATCCCCATAAATAAAAGAGTAAGAATAGGGTTATGTTTTGTGTTGTTGGTTAAATGCTAATCAGTGAAAGGCTTCAATAGAATTGTGTCCTGTCTCACCATTGTATTTATGGAGAATTCAGACTTTGCAGTAACTTCTCGCCTCTGAGAATTTTAAGGAGATTCCCAACTTGCGTTGAGCCGACTGAAGTCTTTTTTATCGAAGGTGTACACCAATAGATTCTGCTCGTTCGCTCTCGATGCTAGATAACAGTCGACAAAATCAATTTTCGTGGAGGCATACGAGCGCAATGCCGTGAGGATGATATTCTTTTCCGGTCCTCTTACGCCCTTGAAACAGAAAATAGTGATGATTTTTTGGGCAATCGTATTTCGAGGTACCTCGTAAAATTTCTCGAGTGTCCATATCATTTCAGCGACAATCACCGGGGGAATCTCGATTTCTTGGGACCCTTCTTCGACACGTTCCAGCAGGAATGTGGCTTTTTCAGCGTGAGGTGGATTATCGCCAATTAAGTATCGAAGGAGAACATTCGTATCAATGAGATGTAGATTATTGGGCTGCGGCAACGGCTACCTTCTTTTTTATGATTTCTCGAATGCTTTTGTGTGTATGCTTTCCTTTTGCAAAGTGACTCAATGACCCGGCTAGGGTCCTGGCTTGCCCTTGAGGAATTCCCTTGAGTTTCACATCACCTTTTTCGACTATGAAATCTACCGCGTCGCCCTCTTTGATATTGAGCATTTCTCGTATCTGTTTCGGGATTGTGATCTGTCCCTTGGATGATAGTGTTGCAGGCATATCTTTACCTCATAAATATTCTTTACTAAATATAATAGTAAAGCTAACCCTAAAACGTGTCAAGTCCTTCGGGCTCGGAATGCGAAAATCTACCGGTTGGAGGTAGGATCTTATCTTGTGCTGTTTCTTATTAATCACTTGGCTATCCAGACAACGGTATAAATCTGGATTAAGTCAGTAAAATAATTAACCGTGTAAGATTCCTGCGGCCTTAAAAACGGGTCTAAAATAGATTTTCTATCTGGAGGATCATCGGTGGGATCTTCGTAAGTGCTTGAAAATTGGTGGGTCGTAGAGGGATCGAACCTATGGCCAGCTGACTATAGCGAAGTCAAGTTGTCTTCTGTCGAACCATTCGACTAACACAGCGCGATAAACCATAACAAATATCTGAAGATTGTAAGGCGGCTATAGGAGTCAGCTCCCTATGCTAGGCATCTTACGACTTGTAGTAATTCGAGAAGGCTTTTTAGGTCTGGTCTTGTTCGTCTTTCTAGCAGCTTTACGAGTTCGGCGAGGTGGTTCTGTTGCATCACTGGCAGCTTCAAGTAATAGCCTAAGCGCTCGATTAACAGATTCTCCGTTGTGCAAGGTCCGGGTCAATAAGTACAAGGTTCGTGCCTGCTTTTGCCTTTGAGTAGTACTTTTCCCTGACTCCACTCTTCAATTTGGAAAAATCATATTCTGCACGCATCTCATTGGCTGAGCTTTTCGGCATACTGTGTTTTCTCCCTTTGCCTTGCTTCCCGAGACAACATTATTTTAGCCTTGATTGCCACCTTTCCTACTTGTCGGGAAGGAAGCGAAGAAGCCATGTGTGATGCCTTACTTCTCGAAGTCAGGAGGTTTGGGTGATTCTCCCGCTTGTTGAAGGACAAGATCGATAAGAGGCTGGTCGAGATAAAAACCGGCCTGTTTTAGTTCTTGTAATATTGGTTTTAGGCTCGAAAGCAGTCCTTTGTGTTTCGCATGGATGAGCAGACCGACGGTGCCCACCACGTTAACCCTTTCCTCCCGCGCGATTCGTCGGGCTAAGGCATCATCAAGTACGACAATGCTTCCTGAAAATTCCTTTGCCAACACAATGGCCTCTGTTTCTCCCCTTCCTAAGCGTTGCCCCAACCGGTTGAGTGCTGATACATCAGTTGATGTCTTTTTGATGAGCCAATTTGCCTTCTGAACGGCTAACGCTCCAGGCCGATCCTTTCCTGAATTAACGACTTCTTGATAAACCTCGGACGGGATTAACGTCTGATCGGCTAAATTTTGAAGAAGTGAAAGTTGGTTTATGCGTGTAAGTGTGATGAGGGAGCTAGAATCAAGGACCAGAATCACCGAGAAGATGTCTCTTGGGTACCTAATGTCTTCTTATCTTCTTCAAGAGCCATGAAGCTTACATCGAACCAGGGTATCCGATATTGGCTAAGAAGATTAGGGAATTCTTCTAATGACACATGCAAGAGTTCCGCAGCCTTTGTCCGGCTTAGTTTACCCTGTCGGAGTAAGTCCATGACTAAGGCCTGGTGAACCTCATGCGTGGCTTCTTCTTCTGAACCCAGGCAAGCTCTCAACTCTGGCGGGATTTCCACGTGCAGTGATTTCATACAAATTCAACCTCCAAGATTATTTTATCAGGATTCTTGTCATAGAACCAGCGGCTCTTCTTGAGATTTGGCTTGGAAAGCATGCGCTTCAACATCATTTCTTGCTTGGGACATGGAAATGCCTTGAATGCTGTAATAAGCACCTAGACTGCCGCATTGGCACTTGTCTCAGGCTGAATAGAGAAGGGTCCCTTCCCGCTCAACTGTAGCTGGGAGGGAGGAATGCTCTATTCGTTGACTCTCGAAATTTTCTCTCGTTAGAACCAAAATATCTTTGGATGCCCCCTACTCCTGTAAGGACTCTAAATGCCTCTTGATCGCGTCGGTATCTGGTCAAGGATGAATCCCGAAGCATCGTGAGAAGGATCGTAGTCACGATGCGGACCTTCTTCTCCGCGAGCAACAGAGCCAAAGAGATAGATGCTTTCCGGTTGAAACGTGTTTGTTAAACGTTGAACAATTTCAGTGAGGATGGAATCGTGTAGGATTTTTTGGCGTGTTTTTATAAGACAGTCATACCTTCAAAAAATTTTATGCAACAAAGCAGTATCTCGAAATTACGTTTAAAAATTGGTGGGTCGTACAGGGATCGAACCTGTGGCCCGCTGATTAAGAGTCAGCTGCTCTACCAGCTGAGCTAACGACCCACCGAGAGGTTATTGAAAAAGCCCACCAGTTGCGTTCTCGTTGCTCAAAAATTTCGACGTACTCGTTACAATTGTGTCCTTGGACACGATGGTTCTATGGTCAACTACGAGCTTCACCCTCTTTAACCACGGATTCATTTCTCATGGCTCTTGTCATCTCGATTACAGGTGTCCAAGCCTGCGGCCTTGCTGGGTGAACTTTTTGAATAACCTCTAAGTAAGATAGCTAATTCGTAACTTGTTATTCGTCGCTCGTATTTCGCGCAAAGAGTCTCTTAGTTTCCTAACAAATACGCTTCACGCTTTTGTGGTGCGCCTGGCAGGATTTGAACCTGCGGCACCTGGCTCCGGAGGCCAGTGCTCTATCCACTGAGCTACAGGCGCAAATTCCTTTATCAAGCAAAATTGAAGCTAGCATGGATTAAATATCGATGTCTAGATAGAGACGATCCCTAAAGCCTGAACAATTTTCTTTGAATTTTTGTTGTATGACCTGCGCAGTGATTATCGGTAGACTTCTCTCTCTGAGTTACGCTTTACTCACATGACGGTGGTGGCTCGCCTGCGGCTTGGGCCTGTTCCATGACGGCGGTCGAAGCTTGGACAATCTCTGGTGGTGATTTGAGAATATCCGTCAGGATTCGTTCGACGTCCTGAGCGGTCATGCCGTTCGATGGCGCAATGAATCGTTTTCTGGCTACGCGACGCTCTTCAGGGTCGTCGGGTTCGTAGTACCCGAGCAGTTCGCCGCTTTGAGAGGCTTGTGTGAGCCGCTGGCTCCAGTCTTTTACTGCCTCAGGGTTCCAGGTGGCGTTGGTCATATCGCCTTTGTAAATTTCTAGTTTGCTCCATACCGCCCAGCCGACAAAGACCGCCCATGTTTCATTGAGCACTTCCCAGGCATCTTCTTTGGAGAGAAACCGTAGTTCGGTTGCCGCTTTTCGCTGACGAATGGGATTGATGCGTACGAAGCGGTAATGGCAGCGCAATTGGTCATTCGCTAGGCTGAGAATGGCTTGGCCGGTAGGGCTGAGTGCATGAGGATCGGGTGCGGAAAAGAGAAAGTCCAGATACGCGTGAAACAATTCATGATACAGCAGGCCGAGGTCATGGTGAGTCATACGATTCAGTTCGGCTAAGACGCCGCCGGCTTTGTTGAACGAGAGCCGCATGTTCAGGATCATTCGATGGTCTTCCGGGTGATATTCTGCGGCATAGGTGCGGAGGTCTTCAAAAACCACGGTGACAAATTTTGGGTCAATTTCTTTAAGAAACTCCGTCGGCAGGCCATGAGCTTCGGCCTGTTCAACGAGTGCGGGCCATGGGTGTTGGGCCTGAGTTCGAGCGGACGCCTGATTTTCTTCAGCCCCTACGGACTGAGGGGCAATGGTCACGAGAAGGCTTGTTGTGATTGCGAATAGAATGATTGCAGTTGTTTGTCGTCTCCACACCATCTTCTTAGCTCCAATGATACGTTTGATCTTCTTCGATGAGATTCCAGGTTTCCAGAAACGATGATGGAATGTCATCAAGAAATCGTGAAGGTTTTGATAGCACCGATCCGGTCATTTTGTCGTACACATTAATCGGATAGGTGAGAAACAATTCTTGTTTGGCACGAGTGATCGCGACATACAAGAGCCGACGCTCTTCTTCGAGCTCGTCGTCTTCGGCGAATGCATAGGCGGAAGGAAATCGTCCATCTACGAGCCAGATAACAAACACGCATCGCCATTCCAGGCCTTTGGCTGAATGGATGGTCGAGAGGACGAGGCGTTCATTGTCACGATCCGGGGCTTCGATGTCGATGATACTTTCATTGGGCGGTTCGAGCGTGAGGTCTGCTAAAAAATCACTCAATTGGTGATAACGTTCAGCCATGACGCTCAGATGCTCTAAGTCTCGAATCCGTTTAGGATAGTCATCGTATTGATCTTTGAGCACCGGCAGATAGTATTCCATGGTTTC
>BQIY01000085.1 GCA_021604265.1 Nitrospirales bacterium | reverse complement strand
AAGGCCCTCTTGTTTCTACAGCGATTCTCCTCGTGGGAGTCTATATCTTCCTGGCATTTATTCTCCCACTTTTTACTGCCCCATTGCCGGCCAGTCTTATCTACTTGTATCTGGCTATTACACTCAGTGGCACCATGATTTATCAAACCATGAGCGCTGGTGGGTTAGAGGCATTTATGGGCCCAATTTACCGTTTCCTATCTGGGGAAATTGATGGACCAGCGAAGATGGCGCGGTTGGCTCTCTTGATTGTTTTTCCGCTTCTTGTTGGGTGGCAGACCTATACCAAGCTGGCCCCCAGTGATTTACCTCCGGCTGAGAACAGAACGATTCATCCTGCTCCTCCAGGAGAATTTGTTGGTTTAGCTAATCCCTACCCTGCCAATGAGCAAAATATTCAAGAAGGGAAAGGTATTTACGCGGCCAACTGTTCGCCTTGTCATGGACCGAACTTTGATGGGAAAGGGTCGGCGGCTCCAGGGTTTAATCCACCACCCGCAAATTTTGCAGATCCAGGAACCATAGCCCAACTTCAGGAATCCTATTTATTCTGGAGAATCAAAAAGGGAGGCGTTGGTCTCCCGATTGAGGGAATGCCGTGGAAGTCGGCGATGCCGCGATGGGAGCATGAGTTAACCGACGAAAAAATTTGGAAAGTCATTATTGGGGAATACGATGGTGCCGGACAATCTCCGAGAACATGGGAAGAAGAAGAATAAAAGGTTCAATTGGGTTAGGTGATCTGATGGCATATAGGTATGAGAATATGAAACGCTGGCTGACAAGTTTAAATGCAGGATTTCCACTCGCTCTCATTGGTGTTCTGTTGGCGGCTTGGGTCAGCCCGGTGTATGCAAGTGATCCTCCACCAGATGGTGCCCCTGCCAGTGTCTCGGTTCGTGTGTACTTATCTGAAGGTGCCGTCCCAATTGATGATCCTCAATCTTCAGCCTGGGATTCGGTTCCAGAATCAGAGTTTAATTTAGCTCCGCAAGTTCATTGGCCAGACCGTCTGCAAGAAGCCACGGTCAAATCTGTAAAAGTTCGTGGTCTTCATGATGAGCAGAACATTGCCATTCGTGTGGAATATCAAGATCCGACTCAAGATCCAGCCGATGCAGCGGCTCTCGAGTTTATGGTTGGTGATCAAAAGGCGCACTTTGCTCATGGACAGGAAATGCTGTTAGTGGAAGGCGGGCCTGTTAATATTTGGTATTGGAAAAACGAAACCGGAAAAGCGACAGATATGAGTGCCAAAGGATTTAAAACGCTCAAGCCTCAAGCCCAACAAGATGTTTCAGCTAAAGGAGCTTGGGTCGATGGTACGTGGACGGTCGTGTTTTCACGACCACTTCTAACGAACGATGAGGAAGATATTCAAATCAACCCTGGGACATGGAGCAGCGTTGCGTTTGCCTTTTGGGACGGGAAGGTAGTGGATGGCGCCGTGAAGGAAAAGGGAAGCCAAAAGGCCGTCTCATCCTGGTGGTCAATCCGCGCCGAACCAGCACCAGATAATTCTATATTTGGGTATGTGGCTTTGGGCCTCATGATTGCCGCAGCGTTTGAATTTTTCCTGGTCAGAAAACTTCGAAAAGGACAGGCCGTATGAATCTCTCGCAGCAGTCTTGGCGTCAGTGGGTAAGGCCGTTAGTGGTCAGCGTCGCTCTCGTATTCATCGTCAATGGTTGTGCCATATTTGAAGATGAAGAAACAGCTAAGGGGAGAAAGATTTATCGTCATTACTGTATGCATTGTCATGGAGAGTCGGGCAAGCAGGGAGAGGGCTTTAATTGGGATAGTCTTTCGAATATGGAATTTCCTCCACCAAAAGATCTCTCTGATTCATCAATGGGTGACTCGATTTCAGATGAAGATATTTTTAATGCTATTTCCCGTGAGATGAAAGATACCGCAGACCCTCAAGTCGTCGATGATGTGGACTACTTTGGTGTGGCCACGATGCCAACCTTCAAATACACCTTGTCTGAGATGGAGATTTGGAATCTCGTTCGTTATGTGCGGTCTTTGCATGGCGGTGACTTTACCTTTGACATCGAAGGACGGCGTCAACAGTTAGAGTCTGAGCTTGAAACCGCGACTCAGGAATTAGAGGCGGCGTCTCAAGCACTTGAAGTGGCAGAAGAAAAACGTGACGAAGAAATAGAAGCGGCTGAAGCGGCGGCTGAAGCGGCAGGAGACGAAGATTTCGAAGCGGAAGAAATTGAATTACCTGAGGAAGAAATTGCGACCCAAGCGGCGATTAAGCATAAAAAAGCCAAGCTCACATTCGAAAGTTTTGCGAAACGTCCTAAGATGACCGTAGCTCGTCCAGACTTGACAGTGAGCGACGAAGAACGTGCAGAGTTAGAGAAAACTGGTAAGCATCTCTATTTCAATAAATATGGATGTAATAGCTGTCACCGTATTGATGGTCTTGGAGGGTTAGTTGGGCCAGAGCTTGATCGAGCAGGGTTCCGTTTAAATGATACCTGGGTGTATAAGTGGCTCATGTATCCTCAAGGCATTAAAAAACGTACCAGGATGCCAAACTTGGGTTTCAATGATCAGGATGCGAGAGCTGTCACGGCTTATATTGAAACACTTCGAGCTCCGAAGCCGGCTAAATCCATTGCTGCTGTTCCTGAAGTGGTATCAGAGGAAGCCGATCCAGAATGATAGAAGTACAGCTATTCCTACCCAGACGTGTCGTGTAAACATCGTAAAGTAGGTCGTTGAAGATTGTTTGTGAGTAAGTATCCAGGATTGATAGATTAAATAGACGCTAATCAGCGCAAGTCCACTATAGAACATTGGTCCTAAGCTCATCTGCCAGCCAGCCATTCCTAAGAAGACTACTGTCAAAGCTGAACACGTTCCAACTCCAAGCCAAACATAAGAGCCAAAAAAAATTGCAGATGACTTGACTCCGATTTGCAGGTCATCTTCTCTATCCTGCATAGCGTAGATCGTGTCGTAGGCAATCGCCCAACATATTGTTGCCGCAAAGAGCATCCACGCCGTGCCCTCAAGTTGATTGCGTACTGCAGCCCAAGCCATGACGCTGCCCCAACCAAAAGCGACTCCAAGTATGAACTGGGGTATGTGAATGTATCGCTTTGCATAGGGATAGATCGCGGCAAGTAACAGGGCAATTGGACTCAGAGCCATGGTTAATGGGTTTAAAAACCACACCAAGATAAAGGCGGAAAATGTGATCAGAGTTGCGAGCCCTAATGCTTGAAGAGGAGTGAGTGCCCCACTGGCTAGCGGTCGATTTTTTGTACGGTAAACTTTTTGATCGATTGATCGATCCGCTAGATCATTAAAGATGACGCCGGCACTTCTCATGAAAAACGATCCAAGTATAAAGATTGCGATGAGTACGGGGTCAGGGTTCCCCTCAGATGCGAGGGTCAATGCCCATAGGGATGGAAGCACAAGCAGCAATGTTCCACTTTGATTCTGTAGTCTGATCAGTCGGGTGTAGGTCGATAGCCTCGATGGATTTTGTGGAGACGGTTTCGGAGAAGAGTCTGTTGAAGGAGAGGGAGATGCGTTGACCATCTTCCGGTCATTTTCCCTGATATGAACAGACGTTTGTTAAATGACTTACATCATTGGCTTGCACAGATTCGATGTGAGGAAGATGAGGAAAGGAGAAGAGGGCTGAGGTAATCATATGGTAGTGACTGACTATTTTACACTGAATCTCGTGATACAAAGGACACGTTCTGGATCATGGGATGGTGCAACGACAATCATCCAATCCCCGATGGGATTACCTCGATGTAAAGCTTTTGAGCTCCACATTCGATAGCCTGGCGACGGTTTAATCGGGAGGTTTACTTCAGCAATTGTTTCCCAGCCGTCTTCCAGATGTTGATGCCACGTATGGCGAATGACACCTTTCGAAGACGAGGCAATCCGTGTCCAAAAAAAGATCTTTGGCCGGGCTAGTGAATTAACAACCGGGAGGTCAGATTGACCATTTTTATCTTTTTCGCAATGAACCGCTGGCGACACCGGGGCTGCCGGTTCTCGATTTTGAATGGAACTTGTGAGCGAAACCTCAAGAACTTCAAAGTCAGCCCAAGCCTGTGCGCTGTGTAGAACGCTGCTTCCAAGAATGAACAACGACAGAAGGACGCGCACAACGATGACTCCTTAATGAGTAAGTAGTTAGCAGTAGAGTGAATAGTGTCCTCAACTTAGGACATTAACCTTTTCTTGTCAACGACTATCACTGGAGAGGTTTTCCAGTCAAGCAAGCGAAGAAAGTTGACGCCTCTCCCTTAAGAACGGTATAAAATGTTTACGGGTGTCCGGCATTCTGCAATTCTACAAGGACTTCCCATTCAAAGTTTTCGCCCTTCTCTTTTTGACTAGTCAACAAGCCAGGGCCGGCGTAGCTCAGTGGTAGAGCAACGGTTTCGTAAACCGTAGGTCGGTGGTTCAATCCCACTCGCCGGCTCCAGTGTTTTGTACCCTCCCGCATATGATCACTTCTGCTTCGATCGAGGAATATCATGACTGGTGGTATCAGCCAGGTTTTTCAAATGTGCGTTACAGAATGAATTTTCTGTGCGTAACGTTGAAAAACTGAAGTCATCAAAATTGAGGTTAAAGCTGATTAGTTGAATTGCCGATAGAATTACACTATGGACAGGAAACACGAAAGAATTCTTATTACACCCATAGTAGGGTCACGGCATTGAGCCGGTATCCTCATGAACCTTAGGAGGAGAGTTTATGGCAACTGTTAGTGAATTAGATGCGCCAGCCCAATCTGTGACGAGTTATGGAAACTTAGAGTCACAAAAGACATTTCACGTTCCCACTCAGCCTGTAGATGGAAAAGGTGAGGTTGTGGCGTTTATTGGTCCCGGTGTGGAATTTAAGGGAGAAATTTACTACGAAGGCAGCGTACAGATTGATGGAAATATGGACGGGCAGATTCATACGAATGGAGTCTTATTAGTTGGTGAACAAGCCGTCATTAGCGCCAAGGTGAATGCCGGGTCAGTCATTAGTAAAGGGAAAGTCAATGGCGATATTGTGGCAAACAAACAGGTCCAACTCCTTTCGACGGCTATTATGGATGGTTCATTGAAGACCCCGGAATTATCGATGGAAATTGGTGTCGTCTTTAATGGCGATATATCCATGAGTTCAGATGGTGGAGCTTTCAATGATCGCTCAACGACGAAATATAAAGAGCAAGCTTCCTATCAAAAGCCTAATGGCCAGACCGGTCAGAGCTTCAGCAATGGCGGAAAAAAGAACAAAGGTCCAGAAACATCAACCACCTCTGCAGAATCCTCGGGAACGGAAACGAATACGGATAAAAATTCAACGAACGGTTCTTCAACAAAGCCTGATACCGGTAGTGCTTTGAAGTAACACCCTCAGTTCCCTCCTATCGCGTCTTATCGTGGGCAGTTTTCTAAGTAGCAACAGGATATGTTCTTACTTAGGGAGCTGCCTATTGTGTCTTGTCACATTAATCCGGGCAGTAGATCTTCTCGATGTTTTCTCGCTTTCCCTTCTCCCTCTCTAGCCGATTTCGTTATACCAAAACGATAACGCGACAACTTGTACAATTTTGATATCCAATATGTGATAGCAAACGTCAATCATTTCCAGACTGGAACGTATTTAAGTTCGCTATAGTCCAACAAGCTTTCTTGCCTTGAGTCAGCTTGTGCTCATAGTCCGAAAGAGGGAGTCTCACGGTTTTTCTTTGTTCTTGGCATCTCGTTTGACTTATGAGTTGTGGCTAGTAAGTGCTCGGGTACTCAATTCAAGGGGGACACGCAAAGTAAGATGGGCTGACACAAGTGATGAACGGCTAACTCACTGAAAGTAGAGCCCTTTTGGTCTCTGGTCGAATCCTGCCATGCATGGTCGTCAGGCAGATTTACATGATCTTCTGTGTTGTCGGCCTTCATTTTCGACTATAAAAAAACTTCCCCTGTCCTTTATGCCTAAGTGCTCGGTATTCCTGTGTATTGTTTTAAGTCTATTTCTCTAATCAAAAAGGGCATGCGCCTTGCTCAAGTTAGGCTCAGGATGCATAACCGGTGAAATAGAGAGTGAGGTCAAAATGAAGACATGTGATAAATGTCAAGGTTCGATGGTGATTGAGCGGGCGGTTGATCTTGAGGTCGGACTCAAAATGTTTTATTACGCGTGTTTAAATTGTGGTCGACGGGTGCAAGCGGAAAAAGAACCCCGGCCTCTCGTTCATTAAGAAAAGGAGAAACAGAATGTCCACAGGTACAAAGCAAACGGCACGACCCCTCACCCATGATGAAAAAAAAGCTGCAGAAGCCGCTTTTCGCGGAGCCCCCTTTAATCCGAAATGGTCTGAAGCGGCGAGAAAGGTCTATCAAGGAATATCTGGAGCCGTTGCCAACAGGCCGAGTGACGTGTTTCGGGAGTTGGCTTCGCAAACTCGAACACTCAGTCCGATGTCTGCGATTGTGGAACGAAAAAATCGGTCACGATCCAAGACCAAAATTCAATAGATCGTTTTCGTGGGGGCATCCCAATTGAGGGTATGCACCCCACATGGTCATTATCTCACCTCTTCAGTCCTATCTCATTCCCTCTATTCCCCCCTTTTTCTTTCATCGCTCCACATCACGATTGTACGTTCCTATAGAAGGTGGAGCTGAATTATTGATGATCGACATGGTGAAGTCATTCCTGATGTCCGCCTAAGATTGTTGAGTGCATATGTTTAATGGTGCGTTGAATCGAACATGGTCGTTGGGTGTATGTCGAGCACAAGGGCTATGGATATGGGGAAATGGGATAATTATCGAATGCTGAGATTTCCGGAACCTCCACAACCTGTTACACTTCAATGAGCCCCTACTCAACGAAAATCCATACGGCATGTTGATAATGAATGAACGCAGATAATCTCTCAAAAATTGTCCTTGTTTGGAGTTGTGAAGAGGAGGATCCTGCGGGATATTTTCTTTCACTGCACGATCGACAACGGGGCGAGCGTTTTGTACGTGAATCGCAAGTGCCTAATCAGGTCGATTCGACTCTTCATTTTTCTGAAGAACAGTTTGTCCAAGAACGTGCAGTACGTCTGACTGAGAAACTCGAACACCGATACTCCGTATTCCATGTCGCACGTCGTTTGACGCAGAGACAGATTCCTCTTCTCTTGATTATTGCACTTGCGATGCTCGGTGGATTCTTGACCGACCCTATTGGTCCGGAAGGGCATATTAACCTTCTGCATTTTCCCTTGCTCGCCCTCGTGTGTTGGAACATGGTCACATATTTGTGGATGGGCATGAAATGGGTTGTCGTAAGCGGGTCGAAGTATGATCGAAACGAGTGGATATCGAATTGGTTGGCCAAAGTCGGTCTTGGAATTTTACAATTCAAGTTACGTTTGTTTCAACGAAAAAGCCCTGAGGAAAAACAATGGCTTGTCGCATCCTTTACGAGATTTTTTCGATTGTGGAGTTCGCTCGTGGGGCAGGCTGTACGCTTGCAAGGTCGGGCTCTTCTTCATTGGGCGGCGGCAGGTCTTGCGGCTGGAGTGATCATCGGAATGTACCTGCGAGGGTTCGCATTTGAATATCGTGCCAGTTGGCAGAGTACGTTTCTCGAAACCGAACAGGTTCATGATATCCTCGCCATCCTTTTGTTTCCGGCCTCAATGATGTTGGGCATTGATTTCCCCTCAGTTCAGGCAATGGCGGCGCTTAAAGCTCCGGGCAGTGAGAATGCCGCAGAATGGATTCATCTGTGGGCGGTGACATGTCTG
>BQIY01000084.1 GCA_021604265.1 Nitrospirales bacterium | reverse complement strand
GCAACATTTGGAGGAAGCACGACGTATGGATATGGTGTGAATTACAAGAAGGCTTGGCCATATTACTTAAGTGTATTATTACAGGATAATGTATCTAATCAAGTGAGTGTAACGAATTTAGGTGCTAACAACCAAGGAATTTATGGTATTTGGTATGATGTTCGTGCTTATAACTACTTGGGATATGATATCGCTTTAATGTTCAATGGGTATAATGATTCTAATCCTAAAACCTTAAACCTCTCTTCTTTTCGTGGAGATGATGGATTCTTTCAAATCTTTGGCTACAAGTTTATTTTGCCTATGTATCTTTCTGAAAAAAGTGCGCTACTCATGTATGGAGATGAAAATTTAGACAAGCATTACCGTGGTGAGCTGGAAGAAAATGTTAAACAAGAAGGTATTCGTTTTCAAGTTGGGCTGGCTATGAAGGAAATGAATACGTTGATAGGAAGGGTTGAGAGATTTTTGTACGAACAGGAAGAAATTGCTGAAGGTATGCTCCAAGCTTCTGGAGACAGACCATTTAAGGAATATCTTCAGTACTTAGAAAAGGTTTTTGATTGGCTTCTTACTCATGAGAAGGTTGTTATTTTTGTCTGCCAACCTGGAATGTATGATTCAGTGCAACAGAGTCAAGTTAGACAGTTAATACATAATAACTATAAGGGACAAGTTACATATATTAATCTTAGTGAAGCTATTGATTTAAGCGACAAAGAGTTGAGTTTTGACAATATGCATCTTACACCCCTAGGCAATAAAATTATTGCTGAACATATTAACAATTCTATTCGTCCGTTAATTTCGAACCATATGATGTAAGCAAGAGTTCTTCGCGTTTGTTAATATTTCTCATACTGCCTTTACTTTAATTTTGCTGACTCATCTGAAAGGGTATACCATAGCCTCTGAGATTTATTTTCACTATTTACATTTGTAGTTGGATAAAGCCTCAAGGAGTATGGTGTTGCTAGCGAATAATGCTGCCGGGTTCTGCATCATTGATGAGTGTGATTAACCCTAAGACTTCTTTGCCTCCTGCCGCCAGGACCATCCCCTGAGATTCCACTCCCATCAGTTTTGTGGGTTTAAGGTTGGCCACGACCACAATCGTCTGTCCGACCAAATGATCGGGTTCGTATTTCTTGCCGATTCCTGCCACAATTTGTCTTCGCTCGCTTCCGAGGTCCACTTGAAGTTTTAAGAGTTTATTCGATTTCGGCACTCGCTCGGCTTCAAGAACCTTCCCGACTTTAAGCTGGACTTTCATGAAGTCTTCAATGGAGATTTGTTCTTCGGTCGAATGACTTGCCTCGTCTTTACCAACCTCTTTTTTGGAATCTACTGTTGATGACTGTTCAGCGGGTTTCACGTCCTGACTGATCACATTCTTCTCCTTCTTTACCGTTGTTGCATCAATTCTTGGGAACAGCGCTTGGCCTTTCTGGACTGTTGTGCCGATGGCGAGGTCTCCCCAGATAATTTTTTGAGAGAGGAGTGGGCGGGAGAAGTCTAATGATAATCCTAATTGTTCGTTCATGTTCTGGGCCGTGGTTGGCATAAAGGCGGCGTTGGCGAAGCATAAAAACCGTAAGGTCTCAGCGGCATTATACAGGACCGTATGCAGGCGTTCCTGTTTGGCAGGATCTTTAGCTAAAACCCAGGGGGCCGTTTTATCAATATATTGATTCCCTAATTGAACGAGTCCCCAAATACTTTCCAAGGCGCGATTAAATTCAATCCGTTCAGGACTCAAATGGTGGGGAAGCGTGCTGTGAATAAGGGTTTGGGCTTCGGTTTGTATTTCGCGATCAAGTTCATCTTCGGTTGAACAAAACGGCGCAGGAATGGCGCCGTTGGCAAAACGTTGAATGAGTGTCACCGTTCGGCTGAGCAAATTTCCTAAGCCGTTGGCGAGGTCGCTATTGTTTCGACCGATCAGAGCCTCTTGCGAGTAATCACCGTCTTGACCGAATGGAACTTCGCGAAGGAGGAAATACCGAAAGGCGTCGACTCCGAATTCATCCACGACGGAATTGGGATTGACAACATTTCCCCGGCTTTTTGACATTTTTTCGCCACTTGTGGTCCACCAACCATGCGCAAAGATGGTCTGAGGAAGCGGAAACTCAAGAGCCATGAGCATTGTAGACCAATAGACGGCATGAGTCGTCAAGATATCTTTGCCCACCAGGTGAACCGTCGCTGGCCAATAGCGATCTCTGGATGGAGATGGTGGAAGATAGTCTAAGGCCGAGACGTAATTCGTCAGGGCATCAAACCACACATAGGTGACATAGTCAGGATCAAAGGGCAGTTCGATGCCCCACGTGAGGCGAGATTTTGGTCGGGAAATTGAGAGATCTTCCAAGGGTTTTTCAAGAAATCCCAGAATTTCATTACGTCGAGAGACCGGTCGAATACACTCGGGATGATCCTTGATATGGGCTTTGAGACGGTCCTGATACTGACTCATTCGAAAGAAGTAATTGCTCTCGCTCAATTGCTCGACAGGACGTTGACAGTCCGGACACAGTCCGCCCTCAACATCTTTTTCAGTCCAAAATCGTTCGTCGAACGTGCAGTACCACCCGGTGTAGTCAGCTCGATAAATAAGATCCTTGTCATACAGCGTCTGAAGAAAACCTTGAACAACAGTTTGATGTTGTGGATCTGTTGTTCGAATGAACCCGTCATGACTCATCATGAGTTTTTCCCACAAGTGTTTGAATTGTGGGGTCAGCCGGTCACAGTGGACTTGCGGAGCAATATTGGCTTTGGCCGCAGCCTGCTGGACTTTTTGTCCATGCTCATCAAGGCCGGTGAGGAAAAAGACGTCATCGCCGTGTAAGCGGCGAAATCTCGCGAGGACATCAGCCGCAATCGTGGTGTAGGCATGTCCAATATGAGGAACATCATTTACGTAATAAATCGGAGTGGTGATATAAAATGGTTGTGTCATAATACGTGTAGTGGGGCGTGATTGTGTGCCGTTGGCTCCTGCTGTCCTGTTGAATGGTGTGTGAATAAAACGATATTCATCCTACTGCGTTATGAAGGAGGAATCGCTTCCCGAAGGTGTAGAAAAAACTGCTCAAACCGTAATTGCGAATTGAGGTTTCGCTGAAGTCCTTGCTCCAATTGATGCAGTGTATCGAGTAGGCCTAATATCTTCTGCGGTGACGTTCGTTGGGCTAATTCTCTCAGTTTGGGCAGATGATCTTCATGGAACAGCAACTCCGTTGGAGCGTGAGTCGCGACAAGCAGTATGTCACGTAAGCTTGTCGAAATCCACAAGAGGACTTCTGGAATTTGTCCGGACTTGGACAACGCCTCAGCGGCTTCGAAGCTACCGGAAATTGAAGGTTGGCCGTTTTCAAATAATAAGGAAAAAAACTCACGTTGCTTGGCCTTGGTCACTTCGAGGTCGAGGCTCAAGGCTTCACCCAACCGGCCATTGGTGAGAAAGCTGATAAATCGGGCATCGGCCTTTGAAAACTGTCGTTCTTGTCTGAGATAGTCGATGGCCTGCTCCTGTGAAGGAGGAGAAAACCTGACGGTCAGACAACGGGATTTCAGTGTCGTCAAGAGGGCGGAGGGCCGGCTGGTGATGAGGAGAAATAGACAATGATCGGGCGGTTCTTCAAGTGTCTTAAGCAGCGCATTGGCGGCACCGATCGTGAGGCGGTCCGCGTGGTCAATCAGGCAGATTTTTTTCATCCCAAGCAGTGGACGGTAAATCACATGATGTTCGATTTCCCGAACCTGTTCAATTTTGATTTGCGGGTGCTGGCCTTGTCCTTCTTCGGGTTGAATAAAGAGTATGTCGGGATGAATGTGGGCCATGATTTGTTGACAGGATCTGCATGTTCCGCATGCGTCTGGAGGCGACGCGTCAGCATAGGTGTCGCAATTCATAGCTTGAATACATTGCATCGCCGTCATGCGCTTGCCGATGGCTTCGTCGCCGGTCAATAAATAGGCGTGGGCGAGGTGATTCGACTGGATGGCGTTGCGTAGCCATGCAATAGGAGTCGTGTGGCCTATGATGTCTTGAAAGGGCATAAGTCTATGAGGTCTCAGGCAATGCGCGATGATTCGAGGTTGTTGTCAGGTCGATGTGTTGGCGCGTGTTCTTCTATGTAACAGGTTGATGACCGTCTGCTCAATTGTCTTGGCGATATTTTCTGGACTCTCCCGTCCGTTGATAATGGTAATGCGTTGAGGGTCTTGTGCGGCGATATGCAAAAATCCCTTGCGCACTCGGCGATGAAACGCCTGGGATTCTCGATCGAGACGATTTTGATTTTTTGCGCGTTGTCGTCTTGCCAGACCTTCCTGAATAGGTAGATCAAACAAAAAGGTCAGGTCCGGCATGAGCCCCTGAGTGACGAAGTCATTAAAGGTGACAAGGGCCTCCATATCAAGCCTTCGTCCAAAGCCTTGATAGGCCAGCGTTGAATCCGTGAAACGGTCACAGAGGACCACTTTGTTCTTCACGAGAGCCGGAAGGATTTGATGTCGTATATGTTGAGAACGGGCCGCGAGTACCAGGGCGGTTTCGCATTCAGCGGTGATTGACTCTTGAATGCCGGCGGATGAAGAGTCATTTAGCAGTAAGGCACGGATTTTTTCGGCACAACGCGTGCCGCCAGGTTCTCGTGTTTCGAGCACGGAATGGCCAAGGGCTGAGAGTGTCGCGGCGAGGCGGTGGCATTGCGTGGATTTTCCTGAACCCTCAATGCCTTCAAACGTGAGAAAGAGACCCCCTCGTGTGCTCGGCGGTCGTATTCCGGAGTGTTTGGAAGGCTGCATCGTTTTCACTGAGAGATCCTAATCTAAGTTATTGAAAATCTCAAGAAAAGGCTTGCAGGGACTACATGATATTTGTAAGATGACATACGTCAAATCTACCAAGTATGCCAAATCCTATTATCCTTCAATCTTGGAGTCGGGTGTAGAGCCTCGTTAGCTTATGTTGCAGGCTTCGCTCAAGCGCTATTTTCTGACAGGCTTATTGGTTATTACGCCGATTTGGGGGACGATTCTCGTCCTCAAAACGCTGTTTGTGACGGTCGACAGTATCCTCGGGAATGTCTTAGCCGATTTCCTGATTCAGGAGTATTATTTCCCAGGGCTGGGAATTATTGCCCTGCTCATCTTGATTTTCCTGGCAGGGATTTTGGCGACCAATCTTCTTGGTCGGCGAATTGTGAAGCGGTGGGAGGGCTATTTAGACCGTGTGCCGATTGTACGGGGAATTTATGCCACCCTCAAATCCGTGATGGATATCCTCTCCTTTAAGCAGCGGGAAAAATATGACAAAGTTGTGATGATCCAGTTCCCGAAAGATGGAAATTATTGCTTAGCCTTTGTGACTGGAGAGACGAGAGACGAAGTGCAGCGTTTAGTGCCGGAGCCGCTCATTCATGTCTTTGTGCCAACGTCGCCGAATCCCACATCCGGGTATTTCCTCCTAGTCCCTGAACATGAAGTCGTCCCGGTAGATATTGAAGTAGAAGAAGCCATGAAGTTGATTGTCTCCGGTGGGCTCTACTCGTCCGACCGCCAATCTTCCGTCGATGAGGTGATGCGAAGGAAAACGCAAGAAACCGTAAGCTCTGATGTTAATGTGCCGACGGGATAAGGATTGCGTATCCGAAGATCATGAAGGGCATACAACGATGAGTTCAGTATCTGCTGTGATTATGGCTGCAGGGCAAGGAACGCGGATGAAGTCGGCCATGCCCAAAGTCCTCCATCTTGTCGCCGGAAAACCTATGGTGTGGTATATGGCGGCTTTGGCCCGTCGTGTTGCGGATTCAGCCGTAGCCATTGTGATTGGACACGGTGCTGAACAGGTCAGGGCGTATCTTGATCACGAGACATCCACGTTGGCTCCATTTGCTGTCGTTGAGCAGACCGAACAATTAGGAACCGGGCATGCGGTCCAGCAGGCTCGGTCCGTTGTCGTGGGTGAGACGCAGCCCGTGGCCAAGCACTGTCTGATCTTAAACGGCGATACGCCGTTACTGACGGAAGCGACGGTCCGGACATTACTCGACTCTCATGAGTCGAGTCAGGCGACCGTGACGATTTTAACCACGATATTGGAAAACCCGAAGGGGTATGGACGGGTTGTTCGTGGATCGGAAAGCCAGGTTCTTCAAATTGTTGAAGATCGTGATGCGAATGATCGTGAGAAGTCTATTCAAGAAGTCAATGTTGGCACCTACGTAGTGAATACCAGCTTTCTTTTTGAAAGTCTTGAGACCCTACAACCGCAAAATGCCCAAGGAGAATATTACCTGACTGATATTATTGGAATGGCCGTGGCTCAAAACCTTCGTGTCTCGGCGCTGGTGACCTCCGATACCAAGGAGACGATCGGGATTAACAATCGAGAACACCTGGCCTTGGCAGAATGCGAAATGCGTCAGCGGGTGTGTCGGAAATGGATGCAGGAGGGCGTAACGTTGGTTGACCCGAGTCGAACGAGTATTGACGCTGATGTCGTGATCGGGCGAGACAGTACCCTCTATCCGGATGTCCAGTTAGAAGGCCGAACGGTTCTTGGCGAGTCTTGCACTGTGCGCTCACACACTCGAATCACGAATAGCATCGTGGGAGATCGAACCAAGGTGTTGGACTGCTGTGTGATCGACGAAACGGAGATCGATCACGGGGCCAAAATTGGCCCGTTTGCTCATCTGAGGCCAGGGACCCAAATACGGTCTGGCGCAAAAGTGGGAAATTTTGTGGAGCTCAAAAAGACGGAATTAGGTGAAGGGTCAAAGGCCAATCATTTGACCTATCTTGGGAATACGGTCATTGGACGAAAGGTGAATATTGGGGCTGGAACGATCACCTGTAACTATGATGGATACCGAAAAGCCAAAACGGTGATAGAGGACCATGTTTTCATTGGAAGCGATACGCAATTGATTGCCCCGATCAAAGTTGGGCGAGGCGCGATGATTGCCGCGGGTACCACCTTGACTCATGATGTTCCGGCGGAAGCCTTAGGCATTTCACGACAGGTGCAACTGAATAAGGAAGGCGCGGCAAAGCGCAAGCGGGACTTGCAAACACAGAAATCCTCAGAGACCATATCTAATCCCGCTGTCCACGACAAACAAGCCGAAGATTTTTCTTCTCAGAAAGGCGAGTTGTAGCCGCAGATCGCACATGATTTCATTCTTTTTCGACGAAGGATGGACTATAGATTTATCTTACAATGACCGACATAATGAAGAAAACGTGTCATAATCACAACAGACAGATCATCATCGAGGATTGATCATGTGCGGCATTATTGGATATATCGGTCAAGAAAATGCAACGCCGATTCTGATTGATGGGTTGAAGCGATTGGAGTATCGCGGGTATGACTCTGCCGGAATTGCCCTTCTTCATGGCGGGGAACTTGCCGTCAAACGTAGTGTTGGAAAGCTCATTAATTTAGAGCAATTAGTGGAACGTGAGCATCTTGATGGATCGCTTGGGATTGGCCATACGCGATGGGCAACCCATGGGAAGCCGTCTGAGCAGAATGCCCATCCGCATCGTTCAGGCAATTTAGTGATCGTCCATAATGGCATTATTGAAAATTTTCTTTCGCTGAAACATCGTTTAGAAACTGAAGGGTATCGGTTTTCTTCAGAAACCGATACGGAAGTCATTGCACACTTGTTAGAGTCGTATATGAAGAAAGGACTCTCGTTGAGAGAAGCCTTGCGAGCGGCGGATTCGGATTTGCATGGGAGTTATGCCGTAGCCGCCATCTGTGTGTCAGAGCCAGATGTCATTGTGACCACACGATCTGGTTGTCCGTTGGTGATTGGA
>BQIY01000083.1 GCA_021604265.1 Nitrospirales bacterium | reverse complement strand
CGTGCGTGTGATATCCATAAATTGAATGAAGACTGGTGCGATTGCATGAATAAATAGGTGTTCGATTGATTATGAATGACGTGTGAGTGGTTTTGCCCTCGATCGCCGACCTGGTTGAATGGGAATGATTGCTTTGCTGCGGAGTCGGCGATGATAGCGGAGGGCAAAGCGGTGGGCTTCATCACGAATGAGCTGGACTAATTGGCTGATATGCGACTGTGGCGCAAGCACGATGGGCATTCGTTGTCCGGGCAGAAAAATGCGTTCCTCTTTTTCACCCTTCGCTTTGGCCAACCCAAATAGTGATATGGGAGGGACATGAATTTTTTTGATCGCGCTCATGGCTGCCCCTAATTGCCCAGGTCCGCCATCAATGAGTATGACATCGGGAAACGGAAGGGCTTTCTGTTCATCCGTGGCTAATGTGCCACCATATCGTCGAAGAATAGTCTCTTCCATGCTGGCAAAGTCGTTTGCACCTTCGACGGTCTTGATTTTGAATCTTCGATAGTCAGATTTTTTCATGCTTCCATTTTCCCAGACTACCATGGAGGCAACTGAATTGGTCCCCATCGTATTCGAGATGTCAAACCCTTCAATGCGATGAGGCGGGTGGGGTAATTGGAGGAGTTGTTGTAAGGCGATTCGTGCTTCTCGTTCTCGGCTGTGCTTTTGAAGATGATGATCAAGCGCGACCGCGGCATTGTCCTGAGCCAACTTCAGTAGTTGATATTTCCCGCCTCGTTCTGGAACAAGAATCCGTACTTTTTCTCCTTTTTTCTCACTGAGCCAGCGCCGTAGTAATTCTTTGTCAGGGAAATCCGTCGATACCAATAATTCCTTTGGCGGCAAGAGCTCTTTGTTATAAAACTGTTCGATTGTTGATCGGATCAGCTCCTGGTCGGGGATATCCTGGGCATCATTCCAGTAGAAATCTTTACGGCCAATCAAGAGGCCGCCTCGGACAAAGAGCATTTGAAGATCGACGGATGAGCCGGATCTGGCGACGCCTAAGACATCCTGATCGATCGTATCAATTTGTGTAATACGTTGTTTTTGTAACGTCTTTTCAATTTTTCTAATGCGATCGCGCAGACGGGCGGCTTCCTCGAATTCTTCATGATCCGCGGCGGTGTTCATATCCTTGCGGAGTGCTTCGACGAGTTCCCGGTCTCGTCCTTCCAGAAACATGCGTACGTGTTTGACGATGCGATGATAGTCTTGTTGACTTTGATTGCCAGTGCAGGGTGCCATGCATCGTTTAATTTCAAATTCTAAGCACGCGCGATCTGCCGTGCCATTAATGTCAATGGTGCAGGTGGCCAGAGGAAACACCTTGCGAATAATCTTAATGGTTTCTCGCATGGCGCCGGTCGGCACGTATGGGCCGAAGTACAAAGCTTTATCGTTTTTGACTTGACGCACAATCGAGAGTCGAGGGAAGTCTTCTTTGATCGGAAGGCGAAGATAGGGATATTGTTTGTCGTCGCGTAACACCACGTTAAATGTGGGGCGGTGACGTTTGATCAGGTTGCTTTCGAGGAGTAACGCTTCTAATTCAGATTGTGTGACGATGGTTTCCAGGTCATGAATCAGTGACGCCAGCACGAGCGTCTTGGGGCTGAGGTCGGCTCCGTTCTGGAAATACGAACGGACACGGTCTGAGAGAATGGCCGCCTTCCCAATATAGAGAATGTCACCTTGAGCATTTTTAAAGAGATACACGCCCGGCCTGTTTGGGAGGCCCTGGAGTTTGACTCCGAGGCTGGCTGAGGTCTTGTTTGATTGTGTTAGCTTGTGTGGTGAGGTATGGTTCATGTAATACCAAAGAAACGGGTCTGCTAGACAATGGCGACGCCGGGTGGACGTTCAATCAATTCAATTTCGTATCCATCCGGGGCATCGATAAAAATAAAACGGCTTCCAGATGATGAGGTGGTGGGGCCATCGGTGATCGGGACGTGTTGTTCTTGAAGTTCTTTAATGGTCGTGTCCAGGTTGTCGACTTGAAACGCCAAGTGAATGAGATCCTCTTGGACTCTCACGTGGCCGCTGCTCGGGAAACTGCACAGCTCAATGAGCTCGTCACTATTTGGAGTAGCTAAAAACGCAAGGTGCGATCCTCTGGGGGAGACCTTTTGATCGACGACCTCGAGTCCTAAGATGTCTCGATAAAAGGCAATGGTCTGTTCCATGTTACTGACGCGCATCCGGGTATGAAGGAGTTTTGTGATGTTCACGAGATCTTTCCTTATCAAGAGTGATGTCGAATTTTAACTGGTTCTCGGAATTCCAACAAGAACGTCGTGTTGTAGGCGGTGTGAGTGGCACCCATCATCGCATCAGATGAGTTGTGACATAGGCTCTATTCGTTGATGCGATATTGCTATCAATAGGGTCTTTCCCGTACACTGCGCCTCCTGCTCGTACAGTAGTCAAATCTACCTGCTTCTAGGGGGTATCTTTGCAATTCCTCAGATCTCTTTCAAGTTCTCTTATTCGTCTCTCCATGTTGACCCTCGTTTCTGTGTCGGCAGTTCATGAGACAGCCCATGGAGGCGCATTTCGCGTGCTCGATCAAAGTGCATCGGCAACCGGGCAGGGAACCGCCTTTGCCGCACAAGCCGATGATCCATCGGCCATCCAATTCAACCCTGCGGGCATGACACAATTAGAGGGGGTTCAGTTTTCTGGGGGAACACTGTTCGCTGGGGCGAAGACGAAGTTTAGAAGCGCCAACGGAACGAAGGTAGAGGGAACGTTTGGAGGAACCGTGGCCCATCCACCTCCCAGCCATCTTTACCTTACCGCAAACCTTGGGTACCTGACGAATGAGTTTTGGAAAGATTGGACTATAGGATTGGGAGTGACAACGCCATTTGGGATTAGCAATGAATATCCAACCGACAGTCAGGTTGCCCAAGTTGCCGCCAGTGTTGAGTTACCGCTTATCGACATCAAACCCACCATGGCGTGGAAGTTCAATGAGTCTCTTTCGGTCGGCGCAGGGTTGGATATTTATACGTTTGCGAGTTTTATCGGTGAGGGACAGGCCCAATTCCAGCAGACGAATCCTAATCCCTCTTCTTTCACAGGAATTGCTCCTGGCACCTCACTCGAAGCCAACGGGACAGACACGGCCTTAGGATACAATATCAGTCTTCTGTGGACGCCGTTACGGAACAACGAGGGAAAACCGCTCGTCAATATGGCGTTTGTCTATCACAGTGGAGCCGACCTCAATTTTCGAGGACAGTTTCTGGCAGGCGGAGCACTAGTGGCGGATACGAGGACAACGATAGAGCTTCCAAATATCTTTACAGGAGCCATCGCCATTTGGCCTCTACGTGACGAATTTCATGAGTGGAAGGTGGAAGTTGATGTTGATTACGAAGATTGGAGCGATTTTAAAGATCTCAATTTAAATCTTTCCAATGGGCAAGCCGTACCATTTTCGCGCAAGTATGACGATGCGTTTGTCGTGATGGTTGGGACCGAATATGTGTGGCTGCAGCCAAGCCTGCTCCCAGACTGGGAGGTGGCGGCTCGGGCTGGATACGCGTATTCCGAAAGCCCGATTCCCAGTTCAACATTCGAACCTGGGGTGCCTGACTCTGCGTATAGCGCCCCATCGTTTGGTTTGGGATTTTTGTGCCGCCAAGGGGGAGCCTTTCTTGGTTTGGTAAGTTGTGACGGATTTGGTGTGAAAGCGATTGGTGTGGATTTAGCGTATCAGGTTCGATTATACCAAACGCGTGGAGTGAGTAATAACATCAACGGGGCGTTAATTAACGGTGAATGGGATACGACCATTCATATTGGGACCTTCACGCTCCGCCTAAATTTCTAGCGTCTTCCTCTCGAGCCGTTCTTCTTGTCTTGAACACGTGAACGACTGCTCTTCGTGTACCACGCAGCTCTTGTCTTTGAATACTGGTTTTACTTGCGTTGAGTTCTTGTTCCCCGCAGTGCCGTCAATCCAACATTCTACCTCGCGAATATTTTTCCTCGCACATGGACCGTGCTCGGTCTTTGGATCTTGAATGCGCACTTCCTAGAAAAAAGACTTTAGGAATGATCAAGGGAAACCGATAACTTCCGATAAGATTTTCAAGGAAGGGGGGTGAGTTCATGGCCAAAGTCGTTAAGAAAAAGCCAGTAAAGAAAGCCGCCGTGCGTGCGAAGAAATCTTCGACTCGCAAAAAAGCTTCTCGATAATTCGAGAGGTCAGTTCTTCATAACGTTACCGGGGAGGGCGTTGCTCCTCCCCGGTATTTTTTTATCCGCACTCGGACCTTGATTGTTCTCCTGCATCGCTGCCCCACTTCCATATTGCATCTTCCTGTCGTTTTTGATGAGTTGAGTTTTCCCCCATGAGTATGTGATAACTGCAACCTGTTGCATTCAGGTATTGAAGCGTACAATAGACACATGCGGGGATTGCAGGATGACGATTACAACGGAGACACAATTATGTGGCGTGCTGGGTAATCCTGTGCACCATTCATTATCGCCGGCGATACACAATGCCGCTTTTCGCCATCTCGGGCTTAATTTCGTCTATTTGGCATTGCCTGTGATGAAGGATGTGGAGGGGGCGATTCGTGGCATTCGGGCGTTAGGAAACCTGAGAGGGTTTAGTGTCACGATTCCTCATAAAGTTGCGGTCATGCCTTATTTAGATGAAATCGATGCGACCGCGCGTCATATCGGATCAGTCAACACGATTGTGAAAGAGCAAGATAGACTGACAGGATACAACACGGACGCAACGGGAGCACTTCAGGCTCTTCGTCTGGGTGGGGCTCAGCTCAAAGGGCAGCGAATAGTCCTGCTCGGGTCAGGCGGGGCGGCACGGGCCATTGCCTTCGGGCTGGCTGTGGAAGGAGAGCTTGAACATCTCACCATTCTGGGAATTGACGAAGCTGAACGGACATCATTAGTCAATGATCTCCGTGAACGAACAGCTGTTTCTGTCGATGAGGCTCCGGTCAATCAGGAGTCACTCGCATCAGGAATGGCTAACGCTCATGTGTTGATTCATTGTACTCCGATTGGCATGCATCCTCATGTTGACAACAGTTGTGTTGATCAAGCTCTCCTAACGCCAAACCTGATCGTTATGGATATTGTCTATAATCCGCTGGAAACGCAACTTCTGCGGGACGCTCGGAAGGCAGGCTGCACAACTATTCGCGGGATTGAAATGTTTGTGAATCAAGCCGTGGGCCAATTTGAACGATGGACCGGGCAACCTGCACCAGTCGATGTGATGCGAGCGATCCTTGAGGAACATTTTCGATGAACATTGCGCTGATTGGATATCGCGGGACAGGGAAGAGCACCGTAGCAACCGTGCTTGGTCAAAAGTTAGGCCGACACGTTGTATCAACTGATGCTGAAGTGATTGCCAAGGCACAGTTACCGATACCTGAAATTGTCGAACAGTTTGGGTGGGATCATTTTCGTCAGATTGAATCAGAGATTTGTCGAACGTTGAGCCGTCAAGACAATCTGATTATTGATACGGGTGGCGGAGCGATCTTGAAAGAGGAAAACGTGACAGCTCTCAATACGAACGGTGTGATCTTTTGGCTCACGGCTGAAATCTCAACCATTGCGTCTCGGATTGGAGGAGACACGCAGCGCCCGTCCCTGTCAGGAACCAAAACGTTTGTCGAAGAAATTGAAGAAATCTTGAACGAACGAACGCCAAAATACCAAGCTGCCGCCGATCACATCATTCCTACCGATCATTGCTCTCCTGACCAAATCGCTGAATCCATATATTCCCGTCTTTCAGACTCGTGTAGTTGAGTCCTTACGATCATCGTCAGCTGATTGCTAGGGAATATCTAACCATGTATTAATGGTGAAATGGTTCATTTCTGGTAACAACACTATTTCAATGTTTCTTGATTAAATACTGCGAAGGGATAAAGTTGCTTTTGTCACATCAAGCAGGGAGCATTGGAGATCGATGGCCTGTGGGGAAGCATTCGGAGTCTTGCCCATGAGATCTCCTTGCGTGAGGGAAATGAACGTCATGGTCTAGGCATGGGTGATAGGGAATATGAACGATAATCCAAAAGATTCTCAAAAACCAGATACGGAAGCGGTCTGGCAACAGCCGAATGTGGTGGCGTGGACGCAGCTTCTGTTGGATAGCTATCGACAGTGGTTGGCAAGAGACTTGATCGAGCGTGCGGGGACGTTTCTCGAGCAATCTGAACGATTGTTCGAAAGTTCGTTCATTGTCGTATCGCATGGTCTGGAAGATGATCCAATTTTGAACTATGGCAATCAGAAGGCGTTGATGCTCTGGGAAATGGATTGGAGGCAGTTCACGCACACGCCATCTCGTCTGACGGCTGAGCCGGTCAATCAAGCGGAACGCGCCGAGATGTTGCGGCAGGCAACATCTCACGGCTACATCGATGATTATCGAGGCATCCGTATCTCAAGGACCAGCAAGCGGTTTTTCGTGGAACGAGCGATAGTCTGGAACGTTGTGGATTCCCAGGGATTGCGTCATGGGCAGGCGGCCACGTTTTCAAGGTGGTCCTATGTGGATGCCGCTCATTCATGACTCCTGGCTCGTAGAGGAAACAAACGTTCCTCGTCGCTCGTATTTCGTATCTCGTGCAAGAGAATCGTTCAGCTCTTACTTTTCCGAACAACGAGCAACAAGCGACGAGCAACGTTTTCCCCACATCGCCTTGCGCTGTTGCTTTTGTATCCGCTATGGTGAGCATCGCTCGTTTCGATCGAGTCTCATAAGGAAGGGCGAGATCTTTTCATTATCAATGTCAGTCCTGAGTAGGTTGTCATGATTCTTGCCGGAGACATTGGGGGGACCAAAACCCTGTTGGCGTTATTTGACTGGAACGATTCACGGGTTGAGCCAATTCGCGAGGACTCGTTTTATAGCCAGGACTATGAGTCGTTGGAAGACATTATTACCGAATTTCTTGAAGAAGAGGACACGATCTCTTCTTCAGATTCGGACTCAGATGAAGAAGATGAAAATTCAGATGAATCCTCCGATTCTCCTCGACTGTCCTCAGCGGAAATCCGGGAGGCGTTGACGGCAGCCTGTTTTGGGGTTCCCGGGCCGGTCATCAATAATACCTGTAAGACAACCAATTTGCCGTGGGTCATCAAGGGCGAAACAATCGCTGACTTTCTGAACGTCAAAAGTGTTCGACTTGTTAATGATCTTGAGGCAACGGCTCACGGTCTCTTAGTCTTACGGCCCGATGAAGTGGAGTCCTTGACCCCTTCTGTGGCTTCAAAAATCTCCGGGACCCGCACGCTCTTAGCGGCTGGAACTGGGTTGGGAGAAGCCACATTATTCTGGGATGAGACACGCTATCATATCTGCCCTTCAGAAGGAGGGCATGCAGATTTTGCCCCGAACAGTGATCGAGAAATCGAATTACTTCGTTATCTTCGGAGCAGTTATTTACATGTGAGTTATGAGCGAGTGTTGTCCGGGCCCGGGTTGCATGCCATTTATCAGTTTCTTCGGGACACCAAGAAAAATGAGCCGACGTGGTTTGCTGAAACATTGCCCACTGGAGATCCATCAACCCTGATTACAGATGCCGCTTTATCTGGAAAGCCGGAAATTTGTGTCGAGTCGTTAAGTCTGTTTATCTCCATCTATGCGGCGGAAGCAGCTAATATGACATTAAATACTCTGTCGTACGGTGGTGTATATTTAGGCGGAGGGATTGCCCCGAAGATTCTTCCGATGCTTCGTGAGGGTGGGTTTATGAAAGCCTTTCTGGCTAAAGGCCGATATAAACGGCTGTTATCGACGATTCCTGTCCAGGTCATTCTCAATCCACAGGCGGCACTTCTGG
>BQIY01000082.1 GCA_021604265.1 Nitrospirales bacterium | reverse complement strand
TGAATATTCATCGGAAATTTTTACAGACATTCTTTCGGTCTGTTGTGTTGGCACTTCTCATGCTTGGGAGTGTCGGTGGCGGAGTTTCGTATGCGGAAACGGAGCATGATGGACAACTATGGTTTCCTCTGTATAACCGATTTCACTTGCCAGGGAATTTTCTGGGGTGGGCTGAAGTCAATCCGAGGTTTGGTGACAACGTGTCGGAGATTGATCAACTGCTTCTCCGGCCGGCGCTTGGCTATAAACTTTCAGAGTCTTTTTCAATCTGGCAAGGATATGCCTGGGTGACGAATTATGAACCCCGGTTTCGGGATGAACACCGGTTGTACCAACAGCTGAGCTATCGACACGCCTTTTCGCACTTGAAGATTTCCAGTCGAACACGTTTAGAAGAGCGATTTATCCGGAATGCGCGAGGCACGGCTCTCAGAGCTCGGGAAATGGTACGAGGAGATTTTCCCATTGATTCGAACAAACAATGGGGAGTGGTGATGTATGATGAAGTATTTGTTAATCTCAACACGCTCCTCGGTGGACCGAAGTCCGGATTTGATCAAAACCGGTTCTTTGTCGGCATGAATCACCGGTTCAATGATTCGCTCAGTATGGACTTCGGGTATCAGAATCAAGCAATTAATCGAAGACGCGGACCGGACGCCATGAATCATATTATCTTGATTCAATGGTTCATTGATTGGGGAAAGAGTTAGGAGATAGCTGCTTGAAGGGTGATCGTTCTGAACGGGAGCGTCATCCTATCCGGCTCACATATGTTCTCGGTTAGCGCCATTGCCAGCTTTCCGGAAGAAATGTATACAGCTCGATCATTAAACGAGCGCCATAGGTGGGGCCAAAATCTTTTCTATTGAGTTGATCGTTCCATGTCTCAAGGGTAAAGGGATGAGCGCGAATAGCTAATGAGTAAAAACGTTCTTCTAAGGAATCGCCAAACACGTCTAAGAAGATGCCGGAGTCAAGAGTCACGCCGACTTCAACTTCAAACAGAGGGAAATGATCATCTCGCATCCACCCATAACTGACTGAGCCCTGGGCGATGTGGGATTCTGGTGCCAGCGCGCGAAATGCCGCCCCTTCCCATATCCGTGAATATCGATACATCCCTGAAAACCGCAGCGGTCCAAAGGCTGACACCCACCAGGGGGGGGCTCCGTTTGATGGGCCATGGAGCGTTTCGATGGGCGACCAGCGGCGCAGCCCAAACCGTCCGAAGACTTCATGGTACAAACTGCCGGAGGACACGCCCAGGCCGGCAAACGCAAGCCTGTCGAGCGAGCCAATGGACATCCATTTATTCACTGACCCTGTCACCATAAAATCTGTCTGCCGTCGCTTCTCGCGCACGGGGACCTTGGGGATTCGTTTGAGCCCTTCATGGACGACTTCGTTCTGGAGAAATCGTGTCGGTTGATCGCGCGTAGGGCCTGCTCCCACTGTCAAGTTGGTGCTCCAGCCTTCCCATCGTTCCAAATGTTCGGTCCAACTGAATGTGATCTGGTTGAGCCCGATCGTCTCACGGATTCCGTTAAATCGTTCTCCTTCTCCATTGAATTCCGTAAACCGGTTGAGCGTAAGTCCCAACTGCAATGTCGGGTATTGATCCGGGTAGGCCAGTGCGCCCCAATGCACTTCGGGAGCGGGGGTTTCAGCTTGGGCTGTGACTGACAGAAGGGCGAGTAGCGTGCCGCACACAAGCAAGGAGCCGATTGGCCTGGTGGGTGTGAAGAGGCGAATTATAGAGGACAGCATTGTTTCACTTCTCCCGTCATGGTCGGTATGTGAAAGAGCATCGTCAGGGAAATCGGTGTTTACCGATAATCCGCTCGCCAGGGAGATCCAAGCGACACGTGTTCATCTTGCGAAACATGTTGTTGAGGATTGACGGAAAGAGGGGAGAAAATTCATACAGACTTAAGAGAAGGCTCACCTTATAATATTCTTGAGGAAGTTGTCTAGTCTGGAATGGGAGTCTGTTTGAGCCTGGAATGCGGCGGCGGAAGCGAATGATATGGGTGAGAATGGTCTGCTTTTCAAACGCTGGCATGGCACGGAGTCCAACAACCATGTCGTCATGACTCGATGGCTTCGCCAACGGTCTGGACTAATTCTCTGAAATTACATGGTTTGTCAACGACGGCATAAGCCCCGAGTTCCATGGCCTTCTGTTTATCCTTTGGTTTCAACACGCCGCTGAGCATGATTACCGGCGGAACGGTTCCGTTGCTGTTGCTGCGGATTCGTTCGAGCAAGCGCAGTCCACTCATGACCGGCATATGGTAATCAGCAATGATGAGGTCGGCGTGATTTTCTTCTAGCCAGGCTAGGCCTGCTGCGCCGTTTTCTGATTCCGCGCATTCATATCCCGCGGACTCGAGAGCCGCTCTGACCGTTCGGCGAACGGCCGGTTCATCATCGACAATGAGGACACGTTTTTTTCTATGTTTGGTTTGACGGACCATCGTGCGCGCTCGTCAATGTCATCATCGTGGTCGTAACCAGGAAAAATGTCTATTCTATGTTTCGTTCAATATACTGCATTTTTCATGCGCTTGGCTATTCGAATCTGCGTGTATCCATTTGAAAAGATAAATGGAGTCGAATGAGTATCGGAATCTTTTCTTGGCGCACGGCCTGAGTCTGAAGCGCACCGCCAAATTGTTTGAGAGGTCCATGGTTGTGAAGAGCTGGTCTGACGTGTTTCTGATATGTGCAAGGTGTCGTATGAGGGAAAGTCATACGACATCTGAGCAAGAACAGGTATGCATCTGTGAGGCGGATTGCCATGTTCATGCTGGGTCAGTTCGACAATCCGTCACAGATGAGCGGACGCCTCGTGTTCATGATCGAGGCGAGTATCGAATCGGGAGTTGTCTGCAGTGGGCCTGGCCCCTCGTGGTGATGACGCTGCTGAGCGGGAGTTGTGCCAGTGTTGATTTCGGATTATACAAGCCTGGAGGGACGGAGGAAGAATTTAGTCTTGATGAAACAGAATGCCGGAGAAGTCTGGGGTTGGGAGGAGAGAGCCGTATCGATCCTTCGCAGCTCCTGGTCTTCTTTATTCCGCGCTATAAAGATGAAGTGCGGAGCTGTCTGCAAAAAAAAGGGTGGAGCGTACGTCCGCAGGGAATATAGGCCATAGACCGTGCTTCAGAAAGAACCGGGTTTGGTCACTCATTCTCAATCTCTTGCATTGCTCATTTTTCGTCTATTGGTCCAGGTATCTCCATCCACTCACATTGAGGTCAGTGTGGAGTCAGACTCTTAATAACCTGCCGACTGAGTAAGTTGGTTTTTCTCATAGATATGATACGGCACAATATCACAGGGGGATCCATCACCTTGTTGATCAATCCACATGTCAAATGCTCCGTCACGGTTGCCATCTTCCCAGTATAAAAGAGGATACTCTTTGGTTTCGACGACAGTATTCCAATATTCGTTGTATTCTGAAATGATAATCTGACGAGCGGTTTTATAATCGATCGCTCCATTCTGGTGTAGGGAGTATGATCTCGTATACAGGCCCGTGATGATATTCACATCTTCACTGACCAGGAATTCTTCTTCTGGTTCTGGATGTAAGGACTTTCGAGCGGGTGTCCGCGAAAGTGTGTCGGATGTCGAGACCCAGGCACATTGACTGTAACGATCGTATGATTCATCCGGCCCGGCACGTGCGGACTCCAGGCCTTGGGCAGTCGTGATCAGCATGACTCCGAAGAATATTCCGGTGAGAGTTATGGAATTTTTTTTATCATGTTGCTGTTCCATGATACTGTCCTTTCTTCGTTTCACGAAGATGCAGATCTTCGTGTCTGTCATCGTTAACTGAAACTTGCTGAGCGCTTATCTAACGTAGAGAGCAACCTATGTGCCAGGAGATAGTGACGCATCCGCTGGGAGGGTTCGGGGAAGGTTTATAGAGTGCACTCAGCGAAGGAAGTTGTTGTGTGTGCGAGGGAATGGTGAATCCTCTTGTCCGGCTGTGACAAGCATTTCTGCCCAACTCTCGGTGGTTTACGTGAGGGTTCTGACCATGAATGCTTCGCCATACCAGGTTTTTCATTTCGGTCAAATACCACGATAACTTTTATATCTGCGGAGATGGGATTTACGACCGTTTTTGCGTCAACATGGCTCACATTGAGTGTCTGACTATTTGACTGATTCATTATTCACGACACAGGAATATCTGTTCTCATACGAACATGTATCTGATTCGATACAACTGATGTCTCAATGAAGAGTGCAATCTCGCCGTGGGGAACATGCAATATCTCGATAGTAGGTATTTCAGCATCGCGTTAATCGTATGACGAAGAATTCTGGATGAGTGGGAATAGAATAAGGCAAGGTCAAGTGGTTCATTTTATGCATTTGTAAGGAAACATCTGTGACGAGGACGATGGGGCTAACAAGACATCTGCCCCTCTCGCCTCAAAACGCCATGCCACATTGGTGAGTGATACGACATGAATTATTCACGTATTCTGTGAGGGACATCATGTTTTCCACACTCATACCTTGTTTATTTGCTGCCTATCTCTATGGTGGTTCAACCTTGACAGCCTTTGATTACAAGCCGGTTCATATTGCTCCGCCGGAATGTCAATTCAAGGCCTATATTTCGGAAAACAAAAAATTGACACTGATCCTTCTTGAACCGAGCTTGGCCGCAACGGACGAGGCTCAGATTCGTGTCGAAATTCCCATGCCGAAAAGTAGTGGATGGAAGCGATTTCAATACTGGTGGGGATCTGATCGTGCTTATATTGAAGACAAGGAAGTGTTCATTGCGCATGGACCTGTCAGTGTGTATTAGAGGTCGTAAAGCCATCGGGTCCAGAAAATAACCTCATTTATTTGTCGCGAAGTTCCCAGTTTTTGGTGATGTTCTGTTACAGTAAACTCTCCAGCATGTATTCTCTCTTAGCCGTTTCTGTTATTCATCCGTCATTGGGAGTAACAAGGTGTGTATGAAAGGAGGCATCGTGTGTTCTTGGGTGTTGAACGCGTAGTGTCGTATATGCTCTGCCTTTTTTCTCTTCACATTGTCATGAACTCCCCAAATAGGGCTTAGATTTTTGCTTCTATGATTTCTTCGTTTGTGAGGTTCTACAAAAAGACGGTTATCGACAGCCCGTGGTTCGCATTAACGGCTGTTTTTCTGCTTTTCTCTTTTTTCATCGTCTACAGTACCGAACTTAAACTTGATGCTTCATCAGAATCGATCGTGTTGGAAAACGATCAAGATTTGAAGTATTACCGCTCAACCCTCGACACCTACGGGTCAGATGACTTCCTCATCATTACCTATTCGCCCCACACAGACTTATTTTCGGAAGCATCTCTTGCGCAACTCAAGTTACTGCGTGATGCATTGTCGAAACTTAAACGCGTAGAGTCCGTGGTGACCATTTTAGATGTGCCGTTACTCAATAGTCCGAAGGTCACGATATCCGAGCTGACAGATGGAGCTCCGATTCGAACGCTTGAAACGCCAGGAGTGGATATTGAACTGGCTCGTCGGGAATTCCTAGAGAGTCCGATTTATCAAAATAATCTTGTCAGCCCTGATGGACGGACGACAGTTCTTCAAGTCAATTTTCAGACTGATAAACGCTATCAGGATCTGTTGCAGGTCAGAAATCAACTTCGAGAAAAGAAGGTTTCTGCGGGCTTAACGGTCGAAGAGCAGGATGAACTTCAAGCCGTGTCGGCAGAATTTGCTGGAGTCCACGCACAACTTATTGAAACACAAAGTTCGAATGTACGCCGCATACGAGAAGTGATGGACCCCTTTCGTGCACAAGCCCAATTGTATCTCGGCGGCGTCCAGATGATCACGTCGGATATGATTAGCTTCATTGAACACGATATTGTCGTGTTTGGGCTTGGAGTCACCGGTCTCCTCATTTGTGCGCTGGCTTTATTTTTTCGCAAGCTGAGGTGGGTGCTCATTCCGATGTCGTCATGCCTGATTTCTGTCTGTCTGATGGTGGGTTTACTTGGGTTTTTTGACTGGCACGTGACAGTGATTTCCTCGAACTTTACGTCGCTGCTGCTCATTGTCACCATGTCGTTGAGCATTCATCTGATTGTGCGATATCGGATTCTCCGTGAACAGCAACCGGCAGAGAGCCAGAAAACTATTGTCTTCGCGACGATGGACACGATGCTCATGCCGTCGTTCTTTACCGCCATGACCACGATTGTGGCGTTCTGTTCGCTGGTTGTGAGTAATATCCGTCCCGTGATTGACTTTGGTTGGATGATGACGATGGGTATCGCCTTGGCCTTTGTGCTGAACTTTATCTATTTCCCTTCCGTCCTGTCCCTGCTGCAGCCTGAAAAAATTGTGGCCCGGCGAGATTTGACAAGAAAATTCACGGCGAAAATTGCGTCATGGACTCTTGGGCATGCGAAGCTTGTGATTGGTGGGTGTGTCGTGCTCGTGTTCCTTGGAATTATGGGAATTCTTAAATTGGAAGTGGAAAATCGTTTTATCGATCATTTTAAGAGTTCGACTGAAATTTACCAGGGCATGGAGTTGATTGACTCGCAATTAGGCGGGACCATTCCGCTTGATATTATCATCGAAGCCGATGATGAATTTTATGCGTCGCAAGCGGACGAGCAGGAACAGAATGATCCGTTTGACGATCCGTTTGCAGAGGAAGGAACAACCGAGGAGATTACCTATTGGTTCAACGGAGATCGGTTAGCCTTAGTTGAAGACATTCATGATTATTTGGAACAGCTGCCTGAAGTCGGGAAAGTGCTCTCGATCGCCACCGGCATGAAAGTGTTTAAGCAGCTCAACGATCAGAAGATACCGGAGGATTATGAATTAGCCGTTTTACGAAAATGGACGCCGGAGGATGTGAAGAACGCATTAATGAATCCCTATCTGTCTTCAGATGGGAATGAGATTCGAATGACCATGCGCCTTATTGAATCCGCGCCCACGCTTAAACGAAAACAACTCATTGACAAGATTAAGTCCTATCTCGTTGATGAGATGGGATTTTCTGAAAAGAATGTGCATCTGACTGGAATGGCCGTTCTCTATAATAATTTACTTCAGAGCCTGTATACGTCACAGATTCTCACGCTGGGTGTGGTGTTTATCAGTATTTTGGTGATGTTTATGATCGCTTTTCGCAACATAGCCATTTCACTTATCGCGATTATTCCCAATATCCTGGCAGCGGGGGTGGTGTTGGGAGTCATGGGTTGGGTTGGTATTCCTCTGGATATGATGACGATTACCATTGCGGCGATTGCCATTGGGATTGGTGTGGACGATACCATTCATTATGTGCATCGATTTCAAGTGGAGTTCCCCACCTATCGGAATTATCGCGAAACGATCAACGCTTGCCATAGCAGTATTGGTATTGCGATGTACTATACGTCACTGATTATTACAGCGGGGTTTTCAATCTTGGCTTTTTCAAGTTTTATTCCGACGATTTATTTTGGTGTGCTGACAGGGGTAGCCATGCTCACGGCACTCATGAGCAATCTCACATTGCTTGCGGCATTGCTTCTTGTGTGGAAACCGCTAGGACCGGAGCAGGGTAAAGGCTAAGGCAGGGTCTTGTGTGTTCGATTTCTAAAAGGAGGCTGTTGAATATTCATGCTAATGGCCCAAATCGTCCAGCCTAACCGCATGTCTTAAATGGGAGGAATGTTCAAAAAAAGTCTTGGCTCATCTTCGGCCTGATGCGCATCCACGAACACTTCAATCTGCGAGGGACAGGGCCATGCACGACCACGATAGGGAAATGCGAGCCAAGACTTTTTTTGAACATTCCTCCCATTTAAGACATGCGGTTAGGCTGGACGATTTGGGCCATTA
>BQIY01000081.1 GCA_021604265.1 Nitrospirales bacterium | reverse complement strand
ATTAAACATGGCCGTGGCATTGAGCAGTACTTCAAAAAGTAATACCACGCCAGGTGAGATCCCTACCAACAGAATCGTTCCCATTTTAATGAGCAAGGAGATCATCATTTCGCCAGGATGAAACCGGATACCAGTGGTCACATCAAGTTCAATATCAGAATGATGGACTTTATGCATGCACCATAAGAACGGAATGGCATGAAACAGGACGTGTTGTCCGTAGACAACGAGATCAAGCACGATCAGAGCGACCAGTCCATCGACCCACTCTGGCCACATCAAGTGGTTGAGAAGTCCCCAGCCTTCTGCTTCAACGACGCTAGCCGTGCCTATCGCTCCGGATATGAAGAGAACACGCAGGACAAGGACATTGATGACGGACATTGTCAAATTGTTTAACCAGCGTGTTGATTTATATGAAGATGTTTGACGTCGTGGGGCGAGGACTTCCCAACATGCCATGAATGTGAGAATACCGAGAAAGGCTGCAATGCGAATAAAGTGGTCAGAGTCCATGTAGGAATCTAGCGCGAATCCCAATGAGTTCTAGTTGACTGAGAAGGAAGGTCGCCTCGGCGACGGGTGTTGAATGTCCTCGTCTCACTGAAGGGTAGAAAACGTTGCCTGCTCAGTTCCCGCTTGAAGTGTTGATTATAGGTCGCCTCGGTGACGGTTGTTGAATGTCCTCGTCTTACTGAAGGGCAGAAAACGTTGCCTGTTCATTTCTCGCTTGAAGTGTTGATGGCAGGTCGCCTCGTAGCATAACCTAAGCCGTAAAGTCGTAAATTATTAGAAATGGCTAATAGGTTAGGTGAGGGACTTCAACGTCCTGCACTTGTGTGCTCTTTCCTTCTTCGGCATATTTTCAGAAATTCTTAATAACTGAGAACCGTTGTATGCCGTTATGTCTCATGTGTGACTATATGGTTATGGCATGACTGTATATTTTATCGGGAGTTGGAGGTGGTCTGAGAGATTGTTTTTGAGTGGACCGGCTGCTGAGGTCAGGCCACATCGTTACTCACCATCAATTAACTACGGGAGGAGGGAAGGGAGACGCGCGATCATTCTTAAAAAGAGCGTAGAGAATACTGATGTGAATGGACCTTAAAACTTTGATGTTGCCAAACTTTTGATGAGTTGGAGTTTGAAGGGGAGTTGTTCTTCCAGGAATCGAATCGCCGGTAGAGTTCGGCCCCACTCCCAAAGTGAGATACCGATCATACCTCCTGCAATGTCCGCCATGAGATCTAAGACTTCGACATTTCGTAATGGAGTAAACCATTGATGAAATTCATCGATGCACCCAAACAGGCCAACGGCAATAATGGTCAATAATGCTGAAAAGGGGCCTAATTGAATTCCCCAGGAGAATCGAATGGCTCGATACGTCAGTAAGCCCAATATGGCATATTCAATGAGGTGGATGATTTTATCGTTGATCTGTGAAAGAAATCTGCCTGAAATCGAGAGATACGCCTGAGCGATTGCTTCAAAATGAATTTTTGGTGTGGAGAGTGACGATATCAGAACAATTGCTCCGGCATAGAGAAGTAAGGGCAGCCAATAGCAGACAAAGCCTATGAATTTTTCCTGATGAGGGATGGGATGTTGCGTGGCTATCAGGGGGTGTTTGCGTTCGGTCTTCACGGGTATTTGCATGATATAGGGTTTTTCTTCAGTTTTCTTCATTATCGTCTCTGTCTATTTCGTATCGGATCGCCTTCTGAGCGTCTTGCCAGTCATATTACCGATACCACTCCAGCGGGTCATTTGCAAGGGAGGCGAACCGTAACGTTGTGCGGTATGTATTGAAGTCTCTGACTGTCAGATTAGCTTAATCGTTTCGCGTAAATGGGCAAAAGAAACCGGCTTTGGTAGTCAATGTGTTGTCCGGCTGCGGTTATTTCAAGTTCCCAATAGGTCGCGGGCCGTTCGCTGGGCGCCGATGAGAGTGTCTCATCTTCTGGGAGCATCCAGTCGATATCCAGGCTATTTCCAAATTGAACATTTTCTTTTTCTAGGATTTGGGTATCATGGTAAATTTGGTAGCAAGCGATGACCGATTGTGCGTCATCTCCTGTTTCCTCACATTGCGCGGTTTCCTTGATGCATCGAAGCGTGAGGTGAAAAGTTGAAATATTCAATGGAGCATTCTTGAGGGTCAGTGCCATTGGGTTTCCTAGAAAAAATGGAAAATTGTGAAAATCCACTTGACTATTACCAAATGCCAGGTATTGCCTTAGTTTTGTCACAAAACGTCCTCCAATACTCATAATGATGACGAGGTCGAGCAGACCAACGGTTCCCTGTAAAAAAAATGAACGCTCTTCCCAGAACAATGCCATCCAATTTAAAGGCGAAACCAAGATACTGAACAAGAGAAATCCCATGAGATTCTCAAGTGCACTTTTCAGATAATTGTCAGTAGCTCCCCCTGCCTGCCATGAATAGTCCCAGAGCCACGGGGTCATGGGTAACTGTTGTCCGCCATGCTTGATATTCCAGATACGTTGTCGCTCACGAAGTCCATTGAGCACGAGCCAGAGGCCGCCGCTTACTCCTATGATTCCACCGATTCCAATCATCCAGAGCGGGAGAGAGATGAACCATCGTGTGTGTGCCAGCCATCCCATAGCTAGGAGCAGCGCTGGAAGGCTTATCATGACAAAAAACAGCCCGACAGCTATCGCTCGATTTCCGTTGATCGTCGTTCCACTGAGCGTGGCGCGTTCTTTCAAAAGGATGCGTGTGGTGATGGCTTGTTCGAGTTGCATGTTTTGACCTGGCGGCTTAAGACCATCGAGAGATATTTTACGTCTTCTCTAACATCATTGGAGTAGGACATGATCGTCAGCATGGGTGTTGGCCTCTGCGAAACGAGCGTGGTGCATTTTGAATTCCTCTACGTCGTGAAATGGTCTTAAAAAGACTGCGTGTTAGGGGCTCTGCGTCAGCCGTATGGCTTTCGGCAAGGTTGAGAGATCTTCCAGGAATTGATTGAGAATTTTTGTGAGCGCTTGATTATACGCTTCAATTGCCGCAGGGATGTCCGTGCTGTTTGCTTGTTGTTCGACTCGATAGGTTTGCAGCATAACGGCTTCCCGTTCTCGTAGGCGAATTAAGCCGAGTTCAAGTTCCATCATCACTCGGGGAGACTCGTCAAGAATTCGTTCGAGTCTTGTGATACGGCATGTGAACCGGTAGTCCGCCTTGATTCGTAGTTCGGGCGTGACCACATGTGTGGCGACTCCTGCATTTCGGAGGTACTGAGTGATTTGTTGCTGTACGATCAATGTCGGCGAGTCGATCCATCGGTGGTAGGCATGACGATGGACTTGCGCTGTCCCAGTCATGATGCGGTACAGGAGGCGCCGCTCACTGGTGAGGGCATCAGCCCAGGGCCGGGTGATTTGGATCGTACCCTGTAACAGTGGTGAGGAAAACGATGATTCAGGTGTTGGCAGTTCCAGGCGATAAAAGTGGTCTTGCGGGGCAGGTCCGCCCAGACATCCGCTTAACATGCATGTCAGACTGATAAGGAAGGCGGAGATGAATTTCATGATTGTCTGCCTCAAAAATATAGCCAACTCATCGACTTGTCCATAAACGGATTAGTCGTACTCACTTTCGTGATCGTCTCGAATCTTCTTGCCGCGAATAATGACGCCGGGGTTTTGTCTCAACTCGGCTGTCAATTCATTCATGTTTCGTGTTGTGGCTTCTAAGTTATAACTAATTTCTTGCACATGACTCGCGACGACTTCCAATGTGTGATGGAGGTCGCTGATAGAATGATCAATGTCTTTTTGGTTTTTCACCACCAGTGCATTCATGGAAGAGACCAGTCGATCGAGACGCTTTGACGTCCTACGAAAATCTGTGGTGAGCTCTGACACATTACCTGAGGCGTTTTGGACATTGTTCAGGATGGTGTCGACATGGCCTCCGCTTTGTTCGATCAGTGTGTTCAGCTGCTCGGTGGTGTCATTGAGGTGTGTGGTAAAGGTTTTGAGGTTTCCGAGAATAATCGGCGCATCTTGAGCGAGTGTGTCGAGTGAGCTGCTTCCGTCTGTGAGGTTGTCCAGAAACGGTTTCAGGCTCGTATCGGCCAGTTCACTAAGTTGATTGGCAACCGATGCCATGGTGGTGAGAATATTCGTAGCCCCCTGACTAGGAATTTGGTCGCCGGGTCTCAGCATCTGTGGTGAATGTCCTTCATGAATATCGATGACGACGGCGGAAAGAAATCCAGCTTGTGTGATCATGGCTAAGCTATCCTTGGGTATGTTCCAATCTTCGCGAATGCTGATGCCCAATCGATAACCTGCCGTCGTGGGTCCGCGTGTAAATCGAATCGTTTCAATTTCTCCAACGGGGTAGCCTTCATACAGAATCTGTGCGCCTTCGGTGAGGCCCATGACATTGTCAAATTCCAGATAGTACAGATGGGTGGGCCGGGTGATACCCGACAGCATGCCAAGCCACACGATTAACGTTCCGAGTAAGACCACAAGAAACGTTCCGACGATGAGATAATGTTTGCGAATATCACGCATAGGCTGTCATCAAACTTCTTCGAGGGGCTCCCCTGTGAGCCGCGCCAGGTATTCGTCAGGATCAAGAGGCGTTTCTTCGAATCGTCGATTGAGTAAATCTTGGATTCGTTTATTTCCGGACTCCCGCACTTCCTCGACTGACCCAATAGTGAGAACCTCTCCTTTATCTAATACTGTGATCCTGTCAGCAATTCGAAAAGCACTTTCCAGTTCATGTGTGACAACGACAATGGTCATGTTGAGGGCGTCACGAAGTTGCAAAATCAGTTCATCTAATGAGGACGCGACCACAGGGTCCAGGCCGGCTGACGGTTCGTCGCAAAACAGCAAGGCCGGGTCCATGATGACCGCCCGGGCAAATGCCGCCCGTTTGAGCATCCCGCCAGATAATTCTGAAGGCATGAGATTCTCGAAACCTGCGAGGTTAACGACCTCTAGTTTCATACGTACCATGATGCCCATCGTCTTCTCGTCCAGGGTGGTATGTTCCCGAAGTGGAAGCATGATATTTTCGCCTACCGTCATTGAACTCAAGAGTGCACCACCCTGAAAGGCCACGCCCAGTTTTCGGTAAAACCTTGTCAGTTCATCATCACGCATTTGACTGATATCCCGGTCGAGAAGCCGAATGGATCCTGCGCTGATTCGTTCTAATCCAATGAGATGTCTGAGTAAGGTGCTTTTGCCTGAACCGCTTCCTCCCATGACGACCATAATTTCTCCGGGGTGAATGTTGACATTCACGCGATTGAGTATCGTACGAGAGCCGTAATGCGTCACGACGTCTTTGACCTCAATGACCGGCGTGCTGTTTCTGTCGACGGTTGTCATGGTTCACTTTATCTCGTCATCATGAAGACAATGAGTAAATCCGCGAGAATAATGGCTAAAATGGCATGAACAACGGAATTCGTCGTGACCCGTCCAACGCCTTCAGCCCCTCCGGTCACCGAAGATCCATTGACGACACCCACAATGGTGATGAGAAAGCCAAAGACCAGACTTTTGCCGAGACCATGTACCACATCGGCTGTGCTGACGATGTACAGGATTTGTTGAAGATATCGGCCGAAGGATATTCCGAGATCAGTGGTGATGTAGAGTCCGGCTCCGCCAAGTGCGATGAGATCTGAAAGCCACGTCAGAGACGGAAGCATGATCAACATGGCGAGTAAATTGGGTACGACTAAAAAACGAATCGGATTAATCCCCATGACCCGTAAGGCATCTACTTCGTTATGGATGGTCATAGTACTCAAACGTGCCGCTAAGGCCGCTCCGGAGCGTCCAGCCACTAAAATTCCAGTCATGAGAGGAGAAAATTCTCTGACAACGGATAGTGCCACACCAAAGGTGACTTGTTGTTCTGCTCCAAACCCTTTGAGTGCATTGATGCCTTGAATGGCCAGCATCAAGCCGATCGTGAGCGAGACAAGAGCGATGATCGGAATCGCTCGAATCCCAATTTCCATCATTTGCACAACGATCGGCGCGAGGCGAACCGGTTGTTGGCGTCGATGGCCGAGTAGGAGCCAATAGCCTGCCTGATATAAAAGTGACGTTCCGAATCCGATCGAGTCAACTAACCGTATGGTGTGACGACCTAGGGCTTCGATCTTTTGGATTACGGGATGCGGTGGGAGTTCAGAGGCCGGCATGTTGCGCCTGTTCCAAATTTTCGTGAATCGTAAAGACCTTATCGAGTCGTGCCATATGCAGGACACGTAAGACGGCCGGGCTTGCCGAGACGAGGACAAATTCGACCTGAGAGTTTTTGGCTAGTTGATACGCTTCAACCATGCTGGCAATGCCTGAACTGTCCATGTAAGTGACGGACGTCAAGTCTACATACACTTTTGATGCCCCATTAACCACTTTCAGCAGTATCGTTCGTGCCATGGGGGAACTCTCAAGATCGATGTCTCCTCTGAATGTCACAATGTGACCGTCCTGTTCTCTGCGTATGGCATGTTCCATCGTGGCTCCTTTTTTCTGACAATCACAGGCTACGCAAATTGTTTCATCATTCGAAGGATGTTGCCGTTTCCATCAGGCGCATGCTCGAGGGTAATTTCGTTCATTGTCTGATGAATGAAATGTCCACCAAGCCCTCCGGGACGAACGTCTTTCAAATCACGGGGTTGTATGCAATTCATCGTAACGTGTGGTGCATAGTCTCGTAATGTAATTTCTAATGCCTGGGGGTGATAGTGTATATGTAAGACGATTTTTTCTTCGGTTTCCTTGCCGTAGGCATGGCGAATAATGTTTTGACAGGCCTCATCTATGGCGATAACGATATGTTCAATAATGTCGGTACCGAATCCCCGTTCCATGAGCGTTCCCCGTACTTTGGCACGTATGTCCTTTAAGTTCTTTGCCTGCGCCGGAAATCGATGGACCAGTAAGGGCTGGTCAGACATTTGGGTATCAAAATGATTCATGCTGATGCGTCGGTCTCCTTTGACTCGTTTCCGTGTATCTTTTTCGAACATGAAAGACGTTCCACGGCCAGAATCGAGAGGTCATCGTGAATCTGTCCATGCTGCGTCCAGTTCGCTGCGGCTGTGGCGATGGACTCAACGCTTGTTTGGAGGTTCACGTGTTGTGTGTGTTGGATCGTGGCAACGACGCGTGATTCGCCAAAAATCTCTCGTTGTGCATTCATCGCTTCAAGGACACCGTCTGAGTACAGATAGAGCCGAGCGTCAGGTTCCAGTTGAATCGTGCAGTCTTCGTACTGTTCGTGTTCGAATAGCCCGATTGGCAGGCTTCGAGCCTCACAGATAATCGGTTGCTGGTCTTTGGCGTACAAAAGAGGGGGAGGGTGACCGGCGCAGACATATCGAAAGATTCCGTCTTGAGTATTGAGAATGCCATAGAGGAGTGTAAAGTATTGATGTCCGCCTTTACTCATCGGAAACATGTGATTCAGTCGAGTCGCCACTTCTGCCGGTGAGGTTATGGTCGGCATGCCGGTTGTTGTGTCGGATCGTACAAAAAGACATGAAGGATCACTGCGGGGCATGAGGACCCGGCTAAGGGTCACCGAGAGGAGAGAAGCTGGGACGCCATGGCCGGTGACATCTAACACATACATGCCGACCTGATGGTCATTCAGCGCAAAGACGTTTAAGGAATCGCCTCCCAGCTCTGCACAGGGACGATAAGTCCAAGCAAAGGCTGCGCCTGGGATGTTCGGTGCGGCTTCCGGTAGTAAAGCTTGTTGAACGCGTGCGGCGGCGGCCAAATCTTGTCTCATATGTTCGTTGACGTCCTGGGTGCGTTTCATGGCGAGTCTGGCGGTCTCTTCAGCACGCTGACGTTCATGGATTTCCTGTTGAAGCGT
>BQIY01000080.1 GCA_021604265.1 Nitrospirales bacterium | reverse complement strand
CTGCCACCTCGAAAAAATACCATGTTGCCGGATTCTTCATTCACCCACGGTGATTGACGGCTCTCCAACCTTTCCAACCGTTCATCCACCGTTGCGGCATCCAAGCTTTTGCCCTGTTCCGATTGCTTCCGCAACAGCTCTAACCGTTGTTCAAGTTGCTGCAGACGTTCATCAACGGTTTGCTCTGCAGCCACACTAGCTCCTGGATACGCTACAACTCCGCAACATAAGACCACACCGATACATTTCATCAACAAACGCATGCTCATTTTTCTCATGAAGCCTCCTTACTGTGTCGCTTCGATGTCTGAATACGTCTCTAAGCAGTTCGCATCCACTCCACGCAAAATTAAGAGGGGATCATGGGATAACGCGGTTGTCGAGACAGTCTAGTTTTACTGCGACATGTTGTTTATTTCTTCAGCATAAATCTGAAATTTTCCTCTTGTTGTCAATTTTCGGAGCTTCGTGCTGATTCCTTGAGAATTTCAGGACACAAGCCAGAACACTCAATATATACCTAAGTATAAATATCCACAAAACGACCGGAGTTGACGGCTAAAAATTCCTATCTGCGGTTGGAGAAATGAGACAAAGATGAGAGGAGGAAGGGCATCAAGAGGAGCCGCATTCAAAGCAAAAAGTGCACACCCGCACGGTAGAACGAAACACATCTTCTTTCGCATCTCCAAGCACGCGGAAAGAAGAATTCACTCGTTCACAATGTGTCTGAATATTGATACAAATGGAGAAATGATTGAAGATGCGCGCCAGTCTCAGCACGCCAACGTAATAGGAAGAAAGAGCAGCGAGGCTCGATGATCCAGATCATCGAGCCTCGCCCCGCTCAACCGAAGGAATCGTAACCTTGGCCAGGAGGATTTTGGCTCGCCGACCTCTACGGCGTACGAGTGGTGTCCTCCCCGAGAGGAAACGAAATAATAATCCCGCCCATCACATCACCAAGCTTGTGATCACGCTTCGCACTAAGAATATGCGCGTTATGGCAATTTGCACAGGCCTTCGAAACAGCTTTGTCAGCATAAATGGCCTTAAAATATTCTTTCTCTCCTCGCTTGATGACTCCTGTATACGGTTGATTCGGGTCCTTGACGACGGCTTCGAGTCCTTTTGTCTCAAAGTCTGTCGTCGGACCATTTCGCTCATAAATCGGCCATAAGCTTGCCAGGCGAAACTGCAGACCAAACCCCTGCTCCTTCACTTCAAGCCCCGACAACAAGAGCATTTGAGCAGGAAGGGGTAGCGTCCCCCGTTTCTTCCACCCTTCTGAGGCCAGTACTGTTCCCGTGTCTTGCATGCGGGAAACAACATGCGTGGCATAGAGTGTTCTGTCTGCCTGAATCACTGCATGGAGATAATCGGCAACAATTCGAGGAGAAACACCAGCGGACATTTCAGAGGGTTGTGCAGCAGCCTGCGGAAGAGCACTCACAAAGACAAGCGGAACGGCGAGGACAAGAAGACGAAAAATGGATAGATCGTGGGTCATGACTCACACTCCTTTCATCTTGAAATAGTGAGAGATGTTAGCGACATCGAAGAGGCACACTCATCATTCGAACGTCTGACCCTGTTCCACACAGGTTTCGCTATTCCTTTCTCTCTGTTTAATGTTGGAGCTCGACGGACGGAACAATTTTCGAATCACCTAAGAGTTCCATTCCGAACCTCGTATTCTCATGTGCTTCGTTCGCATACAAGCGCCCCTTCGGAGCGTCAAAGTCCACAGACACATCTGTCGTTTCATTTGGTTTGATGGTCACGGATAATTCCTTCTCAACCATAGGATGCCAAACAACCACCTTATACGTTCCGGGAGGAATGCGGTCTATAGTAAATGTGCCCTGTTCATCGCTGACGGCAAAATACGGGGAAGCCATCGCCACGCCCCAACTTTCCATATAAGGATGAAAGCCACACTGCATGGCAAAAATGTTTCGTCCCCTCTTCATTTTAATCTTTGGACTGACAATGCGACCAGCCCGATTTTTCACCTTTTTCCCAGCCATCAAATCCTGTTTTTTGAGTTTTGGACTCACCGGCAATGGAAGATTAAACAACACGCGTGCGCCCATCTTCGACGTTTCATAGGCTTGAATATCATGCATGACCGGATCCATATTCACAACCTTCACTTCATGTCGATCGCGAACGACGGTAATATATGGAGCAAACTTACAATCAATCGCTTCAATGTGGGGAGGCGTATAATCAAACTTTTTGCCTTTTTTGATTTTTTCAATAAAAATGACCACATTTTGAAATTGCCCTTCCGGGCCAATTTGAAATGGTTGAAGCAGCCGCCATCCGCTTCCATTTGAGATACGGCCGCAATAGGCAGGATCTGGAAAACTGACAAGATTGTAGCCTTTGGGATTGGGAAGTTCTCCTTGAAGCGTAATAACTCCCGACAACGTCCCGCCATTTTCTACTTGGATTTCCTCATACTTTGCCGAAGCAGACTGCGCCCATAAACCCAGGCTCACAACGAATACCACACCTAACACTCCCGATCTCATTACGGCCTCCTTACTGCTAGGATCTCAAATCACTCCGCATTATTATGACGGTATACTACCAGAATTGTCGTCAAAAAAACGGGGGAGCCGTGTCGGCTCCCCCGTTTGGATACCAGAAGTATCGAAGGTTCCTATAGCCGTTCTAATAAATTCCCGACATTGGAGATGTTTTCTCGCGCTGTGTCAGACATATTTTCCGGCGTGAACCTTTTTGATTTCGCGATCGTTATTTAAACGATGCTGGAGTCGGGTGAAGAAACTCCAACTGGTCATCTTTCGCCGTCTTGCTTCCAGGAGCACTACCACTTAATGAGAGCACTCTCTGATCAGTAGCTGGGAGCACCCGCAGATATCCCCATTGACCTGACTGTGAGTATGGTAACCGTCCATTGCTCCAGACATAATCGCCTGGCATGGCCCAATTCCCACCGGCAGATGGCAAATACACATCCAAGCCTTCTGAACCAGAGAACTCGACCGTGCTAATCATATCTGCACCTGGGAGAAATGGTTCAATGGGCCATTCGTGTTTTTCAACGGTGAACATACCGTTCTGTTCACTGCTTGCACCAAAGACATGGATGCGAACCTTATCCCCTGCATGAGCAAGAATCAATGGAGTTGCGGGATCTTGCGGATCATCAACTTCACAGGGTTGGAACATCTTGCCTAAGGTACAACCAGCCTCTTCCCGATACAAATAGGGTTCGGCTCGATAATTGACACCCGTTAATCCAGCAACATTTTGGACATACGGCATGAAGCTGGTCCCGATAATATTATCCTCATCCTGAAAATACAACGCCACATCACGATAATTCTCCCGGCTTTCATTGCCTTGGATCGTACGATCTACAATCACATCAGCATTCCAACTATTCTTGAGAGAAATATCCTCGCCAGTTTCTGGATGACGGTAGGTTGACCCCTTCGGTCCGATAATAATCCCGCCAAATAATCCGTTACGAGGATTCATCGACACGTTGCCCCAATCCCATACTAACGTCTGCCCTTCTCCATTAAATGGATCGGCATAGTAGGTATAAACACGAGACTTGCCAGGAGCAACGGTTTGGTCTCCTGGGTTATTACCAAGATTCACTCCTTGAGAATCTTTGGGATCAAAGGCTAAGCCAAACGCAGAGAATGAAGCCTGACCTTCTTTGAGCTTATTGGTGAGCTTGACGGTAATGCAGTCGCCGATATTGGCTCGAAGAGTCAACGGCATCGGCTGCACATCCCCTGACACTTTCGCGACTTCATCTTCCAAGACATAAATTTTTGCCTCAGAATTTCGTAATTCAATCGTTCGTTCAAAGTCGACTTCAATGGATTCCGGAGCATTGGTATTGAAACTCATCCCCGGGTGGTCGATGGCCACAACATTAAAATTCTTGACTGGAGCATCCTTGGGACACACCGGAAGTGCTTCAGGTATCCCCTCTTTTCCATACGCTTTAATGGGTAACGGTTGAAGATCATCAACGGGTGTATCGAGCACTCGCATAATCCCCCAGGCGCCTTCCGAAAACTTCGAACTGCGACCGTTAAAGAACATATAATCCCCGGCCTGATGGCGCGGGCCACCGGCTTCAGGAAGAACCAGGTCATAGCGCTCTGCAATGCCAATATGCAACGAATTTTTGCGGTTGGCTTCTTGTGCATAACGCTCCGACCAGAACGTATGACCGGAAACGGTAAAAACGTTACTTTCATTCATCGTCACATCAAGTAATCGAAAGACGACTGCATCCCCCAAATATGCTCGAACCATAGCCGTACTGGGATCGCCATGAACGAGACTACTAAAGATTTTTGAAGAATCTGGGTTGTTCGCTAACCGTTGCGCGAACGGCTCAGCCCGGAAATTCAATGCCCCACCCGTCGTATGCGTGCCGCCATTTAAGAACGGCATCGGGGTCATTTTAATTTTGTCATTGGGCGGCATAATAAACGAGACTGTGCGACCAGCCTCAAGTGCCACATCAACCGGTTGTCCCGGCGGATTGCCTGCCGTCACGATGTTCACGGTGTGCGGAACGGTATCCATAATATGCACCATGAGTTCTCGGAAACTTCCTGCGACATCATGGCCCACACGTTCTGTTGCATGAATATCGGCCACTGGGCCCGTCCTGATGGGTCTGCCGGTTTTGGGGTCATGCCAGGTTGAACCGAAAGGTTCAGCGATCATGGTACCCACCGCGCCATGCGGCCAGGTGGTCCCACCAAACGCATGGTCATGCCAAAAGACACTGCCCACATCTGCATCAACCCAGAATCGTTGACGGACATATTCAACCGTCACGATATCGTCAACCGGATGACTATTTTGCAGTGGCTTGGCAAAGGTTAAGGTGTCTCCAGTGATTTTGGTAATTCGTTTCACTTCTTGCCCTTTGACATTATCGGCTCCCACAAGAATCGGAATACCAACATGATATTGTTTCGCATTTGATACTTGCAGGCTTTTCTCCCCTTTCTTCGAAGCCTTCGTGACCTTCGCATTCATCGGAACCGGCAGACCTTTTTTGGTATTTTTTTCAAATTGCGTAAAGGGCCGCATGGACTGCTCATACGAAAATCCAGAAATCACGCCATCCGAGGCCTGGTTGTCAAACTGAAAGAAATGGAAATGTGTATTAATTTTCGACGATTGGAAATTGGTGATATCGTCGTCCAACCATTCACTCGTCAATGTCCAATCAATGCAGTCATATACGTTGGCTCGAACGACAAGCGGAAACTTTTTATCATTGTCGGCCCTGACGGCTTCTTCTTCCTCATGGACAACATAGAGCAATCCATTGGGATCGACAATCGCCGGCTCTTTTCCTTCCGCAGCCGATAATTCAATCGGCAATTTAATGAAATGCACATTATAATCTTGTGAGCCCGCGCGATCCGGACACAGACTCCAATTCCCATTTTCACCGGCTTTGGCTGGGCCAACGGACCGTGTGCCATCATCGTTGAGTCGAATCATTTCCAACCAAGGTGCTGGGTTATGGTCATTGGAAAACGGCGCGCGCTTGCCGAAATGCGGTGTCAGCCAAGGCCAAGCCACTTTTCCCGTGGTTGGCTCAAACCAGATGGCTCGTCGTTCTCCTGGCTCATAGCCCTGCCATTCAGGCTTATATTTAGGATTTTCTCCTATTGACGGTTCTTTTTCACTCAGGGCCTTCTGGCCATCCCACACCCAATCTAAGACCGTGGCATCATAGGCCTTGAGTTGCCCAAGTTCGTCATCTTTGTGCCCTGGCTTACCTTGATTACTGAGTTGCATTTCAACCCAGTCCTTAAGATTCACGACTGCCGGTTTGGCTTTCCAGTCACTCTTTCCTGAACCGACTATTTTAAACTTTGAACCAAACCAGTTCACCGTTTTCCCCACTAATTCATCTGATGTCACGGGCTTGTGAATCCGGTCGAGACGATCCGGCAGTTCACGTAAAGGCGGCATCACGTCATTTTGAACGCCGGGAACCTGCAGGGTGTTATACACTCTCCAGTAGCCCCACATCCCTGCAACGTAATGATGGGCAACATGACAATGAAACAAAAAATCTCCTGCCAGCCATTGGCACAGACCGGACCCACATTCGGTCTCTAAATCCAAGGCTTCTGAAGGCCCAATCACTTCCACATCGACTCGGTCTGACTTCGTTCGAACGATGGGGTATTTCACCGGACCATTCTGTCCTGTACTCCACACCGGCATTTGCGTAGCCCGGGGACTTCGCTGCCAACGAATAGACCCGCCATGAGGATGATGTGAATGAAACACTTCAGACCCGCCATGCACGATTCGAAATTTCGCTGGATCGCCCAAGTAACTTCGAGGAATCGTCGGCGCCGCATCACCAAATGAGTATGAGCTGTAAGCCATCGACTCATCCTCGAAACCAAAATGTTCATGCTGCACATGCATATTGTTGATCCCGAATGGCTCGCTTCGATAATTCAAGGCCCGTGCACCCGGACGATACGCATCGGTCAGAGGATCGCGCTGAGGCAAAAAGTCGCCATGCTTATTCACAGGCCGGAAGGCTTCATCACCCACTTCATGGTAAATCAAGACAAATTCCCGAAAACTGGGGCCAGTTCCATTTTCAATCATGACTTGCCACCCACTCGTGGCTTCCGTCGCCGGTCCGGTTCCTAGTGGTTCCCAATATTTCGATCCTCGTGGTTCCACCACAAATACCCCGAACAGTCCCATGACGGTTAACTCACGATCATTGCTAAACGTGTGGAACTGCTTTCCACCCTCTTGGGTATCGGGATGGATATACCATTCCATGTCAATGGATTCGCCTTCTGCATCATCTTCTGCATCTTCGCCAGGTCCGGCAGCTACGGAATCAGGATTTGTGGTGAGGGCTGGCTCCCCTGTTTTGCTCATTACCATGTCAGATCCGTTGATATGCAGACTGACGTCCTCACCAAACTCTAGCTTGTTTCGGAGGGTGATCTTGACACAATCCCCTTGGTTCCCTCGAATCACGAGCGGTTGAATCCATTGATCTTGAATGCCATTCATGACGGCACCTGGATCGCGATGTCCTTCCGATTCACGTGCCTCTGCATTTTTCGCTTCTTCTTCTCGAATCTTCTCGATATTTTCCGTGAGCGCGTACATATAACCAGGATAATAATCCAGCCATTGATTTAATGATATTTCAGCATTGATGGCTGAAATATCATATTTTTTTACCGGTGCCGTTGACGGACATCGTCCTCCCCTGCCGGAGACAGGTTCAACTCCAGTCGTAGACGCCAGTAAGCCATTCGCTGGTCCGGCACCATACTGATGCATCATCGACATGGAATTGTAGGCACCGGAATTACCTTCGTCATGCCCCATTTCCTTTTGCATCTGCTCCATAAGCCGTTGGTGCTGTAGCTCCACCAGCGCAGCACGCTCAGCTCGGCCCTCAACAGAATTCTCGACAATCGTCTGCCCTTTTAACCTTTCTGCCCAGCCTTGACGTTCCTGACTCATCGCCACGGAATGGATGCTCACAGATGGGTCTTCAGCCAAACCCATCGACGGAGAACCCAAGAGGAGAGCTCCTCCTAAAGCTCCGAGCCACCACCTCGCACAATTTGATTGACCTGTACGCGTAAACATTCAACGGCCTCCTTATTAAGTGAATACAGCATGACAAATAATTGTTCGTACTCTGTGATCTAATCCTTTGACGTTTCTCTTTATAGACACCCGTAAATCTTTTCACTCCAACTTTGACGTCCTACCGTGATGGAAATTGTGTCGGTGAAGGGGTTCCATACGGAAGGGTTGGGCACTCAGGAGGCCGGTCCATCACACCCAAATCCTTCACCGACATTGCCCATATACAGCAACCTTAATGCCATTCCTCAAGGAAGATCAGTCATC
>BQIY01000079.1 GCA_021604265.1 Nitrospirales bacterium | reverse complement strand
TTTACAGATTAGTGGAGTCGGAAAGCGAAAGTTAGAGGAGTTCGGGCCCAAGTTCCTCGCCGTCATTGCGGCACATCTGGAGAATTACGCTCCCCTGACTATTCCAAAAGAATCCAATCATTCTCCAACGCCTTCTTTAAGGGATCAGAACCCGGCAAACAATCAAAAAGGATTTAAGTACCAACACGATTTGGAGGGTTATGAAAAAACGTCCGGTTCACAAAGCCCCACGATTTCACAAGCCCAATCCCAAGGGCGCCAAGACGTCCATTCCCACGGACAAGGCCGTAGGGGAATGGAAGCCCCGAGCGCACACCCAATACGTGAGCACGACCAAGTCCCGAGAACTCCGTCGGCTGACTTTTCCAACAGGCCAGCCAGAAGAAAGCCGCTTGGAGATACCGTCCATCAAACCTTGCGCCGTTTTCGTTCGGGATATTTGGCCGAACAAATCGCCAGAGAACGCGGGTTGGTCACCAGCACTATCTATGGGCACCTGGAACAAGCCATCCAGGCTGGTGAACCGGTAGACTCCACACAACTATGGACACCAGAGCAGGAATTAGAAATGACAAAGGCTTTTGAGAAAAAAGGGTTTGGCAATCTCACCGGCGCCAAAGAAATCCTCGGCGACCTCTACGATTACGGCCAACTCCGCCTCTTCCGTGCCGTTCATGGAAATAAGGCGCAATAAAAAACTCCGATCTCTTTTCCGGCACTCGTTTTTTCCAGAAGGTGCCTTTCACGAGCAGATAGCGGATTACTGAAGAATGTTTGTCTGTTCGCTCCAAGCGGGGATAAAGGTGAACGGTCTCCCGCTAACAGTTGGTGTTCCCGCTGAGTGTGATCCCGGTACACAGGAAGGGTGAGACCCGAACGAGGCCTTTTCCCCCTAGAAGAAAAGGCCTCGCGGATGGCAGATGCCTATGGCACTTGAGGGAACTCGACATTGATAAAATAATCATCCTCGGGACTATTTGAAGATGGATTGGCTGCAGTCACACCAGCATTGGGTTCTCCGCCCATGGAAACCGACACCAGATCGAACACCTCTGACACTGTCGAATCAATGATATCTGCAAAAGCAGTGGACTGTGGTATATCCGTGATCCGAAACCGGGAGCCGGATAATGAATGCTCCCATGTATACCTGGCACCTGCGGATGAAACAATCATAGGACTGCCACTCATAGAACTGCCCGGATCTATGGAAAGAACCTCCAGTGGTAGTAGGGGACCGAAGAATCCTATATCAGTACAGGGATCTGCCGAGGGGGGAGCGGGGCAAGGGTCATAGTTCATGGGGTATTGGCTTAATTCGATAGTGTCGCCCTCACTAAGTCCCGCAGTTGTGTCGGTGTCTAGCAACTTTGCGATTTCAAGGTCTACGGACGAGTCGTACACCCCGTTACGGTTCTTATCAAGGTATGCGCGCGCGAGTACGGGCGTGGGCGCCATGCCCTCCATGCAATCGGAATCCAGGGTGATCGACCCATTACCATTTGATTCGCTTGGAAATATGTCCCCATGGTTGGCCAGGTGATTCGGTACTGCGTTACCACTGACGGAAATTTTCTTAAAAACCCCTTCATCCGCATCAAAATGGCAAATCTCCACTTTAGGCATCTTGGCAGCTTCTACTTGACTCGGTCCTAAAATACACACACCCACAAAAGCTGCACTGAGCCATACCGATGCTCTACTTTTTCGATCGACTAGATTCATAACATCCTCCAAATTTGTGGTTATGAATAATTCATCGGTTGGTTTTTCAAAAAGGGAAAGCACCACGGAGCAATTTAATTTCAACCACGGCCGAAAACTGTAAATACAAGCGGACCCACCCTCCCATTAGTAAGTCGGGCACGTTCTGGCTTGGGATGCTTCAACCAATGGTCAAGGGCAAACCCCCTGAGTGGCACCAGCACAAAAAACCACTACGCTTATTTAAAGGGGATTTCTGTAGGCGGCATTGCCAATCAACGGGGATTAGCGACAAGTACGATCAATGAGCATCTGGAACAGGCCATCCAAGCCTGTGAGCCGGTAGACCATACCCAACTGTGGACACCAGAGCAGGAATTAGAAATGACAGGAGCCTTTGAAAAAACAGTGATTGGATATCTCACCGGCGCCAAAGAGATCCTCGGCGATCTCTACGATTACGGCCAACTCCGGCTCTTCCGCGCGGTTCATGGGGAAAAATGAAATCTCACTATTCAGACAGATAATAAACATTTTCCGCTTCAGTCAGTCCTGAAGCCAAATTTCATCCTGATCCAACGGCAAGGGATCTGTACTCACAGTATAGATGTCATGACATCTCTTGATATTCGAATACGCATTTTCATCGTTTCATTCAAAGTCCAATTTTATTATAGCGCCTGTGAATTATCGCAGATTGCCATGGATTAATTCAGTCTGAGATTACGCTCATCGGCAAACTAAATGTGCACCGGGCTTTGTTATCTCCCCTTTTTAATTCACCTTACTTTTCGCTAATGAGAATACTCCCGTCATTGAGTGGGAAAGTTGCTTGTTCTCTGCTGTTTCATCCAGGTTATCAGAAGTATATTTGGCAACGGTTGAAGTGAGGCCCAACGGAGGTAAAACTCCTTAGGTTCTAACTCCAAGTGCAACACTTCAGACCCAGGTGGGCTAAGGTATTGCCACGAACAAGATTTTCTACAGGCACATGAATGGCGAAGAACGTGACACCCCTGAGCCTGGGCCTGGCTCAAAGCCATTCGTTTCGGACAATGGCCACCGCATTGGGGCGGGCACCCAGCACGAGCAGCCGTGAGGCTACGCGTAATGCGACGACAAGCCATTTCTATCGGGCCTGAACCGCTCACACCCTGGCCGCGACTCGGGCCCGACAGCCGCGGCGTCCGCGCAAACTCTTGGATCCCTGGCTGGGGCGATATGTCCGAACCCACCTGCTCCACGGCTGGTCGCCCGAACAGATTGCCGGACACCTCCATCGCGAGCATCCTGCAGAAATGCGCAAATTCCTCTGGGCTGAAACTATCTCTGTCGCCTTGTACCTGTTGCCGCGTGGCACGCTACGGAGCGAACTGTTGACTGCATTGCGGCAGGCCCGCAAGGCCCGCCGGCCTCGGGCACGCGGGAAAGATCGGCGAGGCCAGATTCCCAACATGTCCCTCATTGCCGAGCCCTCGGCAGACGTCGCCACCCGCACCGTGCCTCGCCACTGGGAAATGACCTGATCAAGGGGGCCTCCCATCGCTGGGCAGTCGGGGCTCTTGTGGAGCGGACAACGCGCTTGGTGATCCTGGCCCGGCTCGACAGAACTGATGCGCTGAGTGCCCGAAAGGGATTGACCTGCAAGCTCAAGCATGTGCCGACCGCCCTGCGCAAAACCTTGACCTATGATCGGGGGAAGGAGATGGCTGAACACGAGCGCCTGGCGCTACGCCTCGACATCTGCGTGTACGTTGCCGATCCGCATAGTCCCAGGCAACGCGGCACCAACGAAAACCTCAATGGGCTATTGCGACAGTATCTGCCGAAGGGGACGGATCTGTCGGGGTACACCCAGCGTGAGTTCAATGCCATTGCGCATCGGTTGAATACTCGACCGAGAAAATGCCATGACTGGGCGACACCCCTGGAAGTGTTTACGCAACTGCGTCATCAATCATTCGTTGCACTTGGAACTTGAAACCGCCCTCATATTCCCTCCCCATACCCACCAACCCTTGAGCCCCGTCTTCTTATTCGGAGGTCACCCCTCTTGACGGTGAACATCTGTTCACCATATCCATGAGCCCTCATGGCTCCCCTGTCCCATTTCCCGGCCATTGTTGCATTCTACCGCACGCACCGGTGAATACCCACCTACCGGGAGATATATGCGGCGTCAAGATTCTCACCCGCCTGAGGTTACCGAGCCGCGCCCCACCACGAGCCCCGGCCAGGCTCAAGGCGTCCCTACGAACAGCCTAAGCTCCCACGGGATTCCTGTTCTGTTTCGGAACCAACACGCTCCAATGGCGCGAACAACCTCGCCTGACCCTGGGGAAATAGGCCGGTTAGACTCCCCTCGCAGAGTGCACGCCCGCAGTTCAGACGGCGCAATCTCCGAATTGACCCCTCACTGGGTTCTTTGATACTTTGCGCTCAAGTCAAGAAGGCCCTTTAAAATTCATATTCCCCATCCCCATCAGATATTTGCGGGGGTGAATGGTGCCATTACTGCTCTATTGAAGATGGCATAACGATGTTGCCTTGTTGCTATAAAACATGGCTGCTAATGCTCTTATTGTTATGTTGGGCATGGATGCCAAGTGCTATGTTCGCCCAGCAGATGACATCGCAAAGTCCTGTGATGTTTACCGCGAAAGACTTTTCTTTTAGTGGGCCTATTTCTATTCCTGGAGGCTGGCAGACTATCAAACTGGTTAATGAGGGACATGACTTTCATCAAATCCAATTTCTCAAATTACCCCCTGGAAAAACCGCTATTGATTTTCAAGAGGCCATGAGTCGAAACCATTGGCGGCAATTACCCCAATGGATACAACGCCACGGTGGTGTGAATTCGGTATCTCCTGGCGCAGAGGCCGTCGTGGTTATCAATCTTATACCCGGGGAATATGTATTAATCTGCGGGATTCCCGATATGCGCGGACGTCCCCATGTCGTGCAGGGTATGATTAGCTCTCTTTTGGTCAAGCCGTCATCGACTCCACCACCCGCTCCTTCAGCCGATGTGATCATCACCGGAACCGATTTTTCCTATGTGGTGGATGGGACTCTCAAGCCTGGACCTCGAATCTTTCAATTCAGGAATGACGGGGAACAAGCCCACGAAGTCGTATTCGTAAAACTACAACCAGGTGCTTCGACACAAAACTTCCTGAACGCCTATCGTCCAGGAAGTGCTCCTAATCCAGCTGGGAAAACAATAGGAGGCATGGTCGGTCTCGATCCCGGATTAGATAGTTACATTCAAGTCGATCTGGAAGCAGGACGATATGGGCTTCTATGCTTTTTAGGAGACCCTGTCACTGGAGCGCCGCATTTTTCCCAGGGGATGTGGATCGATATAGACGTACAGTCGGCTCAAGAGACAGGTCCGTGACCTATCAGGACCTGATGCAGCTGGCCAATGGCTATGCTGAGTCCAAAGTGTTGCTCACTGCCAATGATCTTGGGCTGTTCACTGCTTTGGGGCAATCCAAACAGAGTTCCAAGCGCTTAGCTCAGCAATGCCGAACCCATCCGGAAGGCATGGACTTACTATTAAAGGCCTTAGTTGGACTCGGCCTTCTTCAGGTTCGAAACGGACAGTATTGGAATGCTGCCAATGCCCGGACCTTTCTTGATGAGAACAGTCCAAAAGCAATCACCAATCTCTTATGGTTACTGGGTCACCATTGGTCTAATTGGACCAATATGACGCGGGTCATAAAGAAAGGTCGACCCGGTTGGGGCCCTGTGACCAAAACAAAGAAATTTCGTCGCCGGTTCGCCTTGGCCATGCACGAGCGCAGCCTCTATCTAGCCCCCCTCACTATTCGACACTGCCAGATGCCGCATGGTGCCACAAAATTTTTTGACCTGGCGGGTGGATCCGGTTCCTATTCTATTGCCCTGGCGGAACGTCATACCAAGCTGTCGGGGGTAATTCTTGATCAGTCCATTTCAGTGGCCCGGCGTTTAATCAAGCAACAGGGGTTGGAGGGGCGATTGTCTGTTCAACAGGGCGATGTGTTTTCTGCGGCTCTCCCTGAAGATAGTGATGCGGCCTTGGTTTCGAATATTTTTCATGACTTCAATGCGCGGGAAAATCGAAGACTGCTTCGTCGGATTCGAAAGGCGCTCCGGCCTGGCGGCAAGGTATTTATTGTGGAGTTTTTTCTCGATGAGAGCGAGACCAAACCCGTTGATGCCGCCGTCTTTTCCCTACTCATGTATGCCTTTACCGAGACCGGTCGAAGTTACAGTTGGAAGGAAGTGGAAGGGTGGCTCAAGGCTGAGGGGTTTAGCCAATGCCGACGCCATATTGTTTCCGGCAGCATCGGGACCCTTGAAGCCGTTCGACAATAGAGAAATGAATTTTTTTTATTTTGCTGAAGCCGAACTGATCCGTTCATGATAAGCTTGTAAGTGTCGTCGAACAGGAATGAGTAGGCGAGGCGGCACGTTACTACATACTTCGCGAGCGAAAGACACCGGTCGCTGATATTTCTTTATTCCTAAGGCCGTCTGAGCCACTCCCCAGTAGAGATTCTCGATCCACTTTGAATTTCTAATCTCATCCATGTATCGATACAGTGCCTTCCGTTCCCGTATCGCCCCTCGAAAGGCATCTTTGATCTCGATAAGTAGTGCTTCCTCAGTAGGAGTACGTTGATAGATTCCTTCGGTAGTGTGACTCAGGGAAATAAAATCCTGAAGGTCAAATCGGACATCAATGTCCTGGGTCTGCTCCTTGTACGTATCCCAATCCCTTGTGAAGTGTAATCGCTCGAGTAACCCCAGAAAATCATGCAAAGTAATTTCCTCAACCGTTTCATATGCACGGGATAGACGGATTTTGACGAACGAACGCCGCTCATACGTATGATGAGGGAAATGATAGGTGCAGGAGAGTTCCTGGAGCCGACCGGCATCATCTTGTTTATGATGCTGATAGTTAAATTTGTTGGGAACGACCTCACCGGCTGTTTCTAGAGCTGCTAAATAGCGGGGAAGAAAATCTTGATAAAACGGACCACCCTGTTCCTCAAGTGGGGTATTGGGGAGACTTCCCACGGCCAAGGTTAAACGGGCAAAGGGCATACGAGTATAGCCGTCATCTTGAACCACAAAGTTAAATCCACCCCAGGGCCCCACATCTAGTAACGTGGGATATCCTTGTTTCGCAAGTTCATTTTCTGTTTCAAGCGAAAGTCTGCACCACATAAGAATAAGAGTGCCGATGTGCACATGACGATCACGAAAGAGAGGAACATCAGAGCGATCTGATGAGTTCCTGGCTGAAGCAAGCCGAGTCTGTAATTTCAGAGTTTCCCATTCGACTGCCTGTGCCAGAGTTCCGTGCCGATAGGAAATTGTTGTCAGACTTTCACATATCCCACGAAACTGTTCCCAATAGTCAGCATCTTGAGGTATAGATTTAGCCTTGAACAACAACGCGTCAGCGAGTCGGTGCAGAGACGCAGGAGCATGTGCCTTGAGCAATTCCTCCACAACAATATGAAACTGCAGGTAAGCCCGTTGTTCCCTCGTGACTATTTCATTCAGATTAACAGTCATACAAATTACAATTGCTTGAGGTAACTAAGATGCGAAAAAGGTCAATTTCGCCAGGTTTGGTAGGGCTGTTTACCATAGAGATTCCGCGGAAAGGCATGGGCATATGGTCAAAAACTCGAACTCGCTGTTTCTCGAGGATTTACCTCAACACTCCCCTCCCACTTGTCTCTGCTCGCTCCGATCCTCGATACTCCACACCAAGAGGAAGTCCTGTCACGACTCATTATTTCTCGTGGGTGCGGGCAGGGGCTCTCTGTCCTCTTGATATATCTCGATCCATTCTTCTATCGCTTGGCAAAGCTCCTTATACACTTTGGGCTCATCGTCTCCGTGAATACCACCAAGCATCAGACCTGGACATGTGCCCACATAGCACTGGTCTTCCTCTGACCATTCCACAATCTCAAGATATTGATTCCTGACCTTCAAGGCGTCACCTCACGAATGATTTTTTCGACATCCCGTTCCTGATATTTCTTTGCATCATCCCCTGGATTTCCACTGATCGTAATCTTTGCTCCGCTGGGATACTTGAAATTGCCATGACTTCACTTTCACCCGATCGCCGGTTTTCTTATGAACATTGATGGACCCCCATTAGGTTTTTCCAAACGTTCGGAGATAGGCAATGATCTGCCAGGCCTCCTTATCCGTAATATACTGCGGCATATA
>BQIY01000078.1 GCA_021604265.1 Nitrospirales bacterium | reverse complement strand
TATTGGGCCCTGGTTGTGGGATCGTTGTTCAATCATTGTGTGGCGGTGGGCGTGAGTTATGTCATGTCGCCGTATCGTCCACGGTTTTCTTTAGAAGCTGCGAGGGAAGTATTCTCATTTTCTCAATGGATGTTGGTACGGGGATTCGCCAATTATATATTTGGCCGCGGGAATGAAATGATTATCGGAAAGGTGTTTGGCTCGATTGACTTGGGGTATTACGCCATGGCCAAGAATGTCTCGTCCATGGCCACGGCTGAAATTGTTCAGCCGGCTTCACGGGCTTTTGTCCCTGGGTTTTCGCAATTTGAGAACGAACCCAGCCGGTTAGCGTCGGCGTTTACTCGGGCTATCTCTGGGATGGCTCTTGTAGTGGTGCCTGCTGGGATTGGTCTGTCATGTGTGGCGTCAGAAGTCGTGCCGTTGTTATTAGGGGGGAAATGGGTGGAGTCCATACCGCTGTTACAGCTGGTGCCTATTGCCGAAGTCATCATGGCGCTGCATGGATTGGCTGGAAGTCTCATTATTGTGATAGGGCGAGTGAAGCTGTTGGCAGGAATTGCCTGGTTACGGGCTTCTTTTATGTTAGGATCCGTTTATCTTGGTTACCAGTTGTTCGGGTTGGTTGGTGTCGTGTATGGCATGATTGCCAGTGCGAGCTTTTCATTTATTGTCTTAAATAGTGCGGCTATCAGTGTCAGTGAGTTGCAGTGGAAGCGGATTATTTGTGCGGTTGTCCGTCCCGTAATAGCCGGAGTGTGTATGATAGGGGCGGTCTACTGGGTGAACGGTCTGTTCACTCTCCCATTATTTTTCTTGTTAATGGTGAAAGCGCTTGTTGGGGCTATCGTCTACTTGTCGGTTATTGTGGTCTTATGGCGAGCTTTTGGCGGGACGGAATCTGTTGAAGCAGAGCTACTAACCATGGTGCGTCAGAAGTTGAAATACGGTTGATCTTGAAATATGTCATGTACGATTCAAAGGCACTGAAAACCTTCAGGCAAGACGCTGTAAAATCGTAGAAAATTCAGTATCATACCCTCGCATCGTATTATGCCACTTGATATAGGCTTTCATGCTTTCATGAAAGGTAAACTCAGGGGTATAATTCAATTCCTTCTGTAGCAGGTCACAGGAGTGGTAGACGCCTCGCATCTGGGCCGAGCAGAACTGCCAATTTATCGGTGCCGCATTGGTTACTTTGGCTATGGCGGTTGGACCTTCGACAGTCAATCTGACCTTTTCTTCTAGGTCGCCAGGAAGTTTTCCCACGAGTCCCCGAAAGAACACGTCCATTTTGCAGAGCAGGGGGTCCATGCGCAATGCTTCACGAACATTGCTGCCGACAAGGTGTTTAAAGGACCTTAAGGGATTGTAGGAAACTTTGGAGATGCTGGTATGCCGTTCAATTTCCTGCCTCGTGATACCAATGGCGTTCGTTTTTCCGGTCAGGGGCAGGAGATGCTCTGTGAGCTCTGCCCACGTCGTGTTGTAATTATCCGTCACAAAGTATCGCGTGCCGTCACCTTTCCCATGAAATAAGGCCAATTCGATGGCTTTCGCGAGATTGGCCACATCAACCGTGGCACATGCCGTCTTGCCGTCATCGAGTAATCCGAATTGATCTTGTTTAATCATATTGACCAGACCATTGAGTAGATAGGAACTTGGCCCAATAATGTTGGGAGGACAGAGGATGGTACTTGGTAATCCTGATTGAGCGGCAGCTTGGACTAGCTGGTCTTGCTTGAGTTTTAGGATACCGTAGGCATTGGTTTGAGGGTCGGGTTGAGCGGTTTCATGAACGGAATCTGGCGAAGGTTTATCGCCATAAATGAGAACGCTGCTGATATGCACAAATCGTTGAACCTGTGCATGTTTGGCTTCTTCTAGCAGGATTTTTAGCCCGTCGATCATGACGTTATCAGTGCCGCGTGTGCAATTGACGACGTGCGTGACGCCTTTGAGCGCGTTCTTCACTTGTTGGCGAGATAAAATATCAACCTGTTCAAGCGTGAGGTCGAGCCGTCGGAATAAACGCCATGCGCTTCCATCAGAATGGATCACGGCTAAAACCTCGACATCTTTTTTGGCTAACAATCGCTCAATCACTGCCGTACCGGCAAACCCTGAAGCTCCAAAGACCGCCACTCGCCTCATTGAATCCCTCCATTCTTCTCATACCAAGTGTCTGGCAGGGCTTCTCGATGTTGATAGGCTTTGTCTAAAAGCTGTAAGGATAAGAGCCCTTCTTCGGCAGAAACCATAGGTTTGTGATTGCGTTGACAGCTGAGCACAAAGTCTTCTATTTGCTGTTGGAACTGAGAACCGGCCGAAATCTTTCCATTGACTTGACTCAGATTAATAGCCAAATCAGGCTGTTCATAGGGGTATAACACCAGGTCTTTCATATTGTCAGGCAGTAAAACATGACCTTTTTCCGTATCTAACACTAATCCTGACGGCAGGGCGGTTGTTTTTGAAAAGTGAACGTATCCTGAAATTGGTTCATTGCCTTGCCCAAATTTCATGAACATTCTCGCATTCGCTTCTGGGCCGCCGAGAGAGTCGTCCTTGAGTTGTATCTCGTCAGGAAATCCAAACAGATGGATCATACGGTCGAGGAAATGTGTGCCGGTGACAACCAGGACGCCTCCCCCGACATTTTGACGTTTCATGAGATAGTTGGAAAATGTGGCCCATCCTCCAGGCGTTCCAAATTGATAGGCAAACTTTTTGACTTTTCCAAAGTATCCTTGATCGAGTAAGCGTTTGAGGAGTTGAAAATTTGGATAAAACCTTGTGCAGTACCCGACGGCTACTCGTTTCCCTGCTTGTTTCTCTGTCTCGAGAATATCGAGGCCTTCTTGCAGCGTTGAAGCGAGAGGTTTCTCGATGAGCGCATGGATGCCGTTACGTAAGCATTCGATGGCCAGGGGGGCGTGAAGGTGGTTGGGTGTAGCAATGAGTGCACCGTCAACTTCGCCTTTCATTTCTGATATCGATGAGAGTATTTCCACATCAAGCCCGAATTCATTTGCAATTTTTTGTGCTCGGCTCGTCTCGGGATCCACAAATGCCACAACCTTTACTCTCGGTGATGCTAATGCGGCTGGAATATGTGAACCGTATGAAATTTTCCCCGTCCCTATGATGGCCAGTTTAAAGGGAGACAAGGAGGTTTTAGATGTTTGTTGATCTTTATTCATAAGAGTAGCAGCGGATGTTCATGGCTTTTAGATAAATGACTTTTGGGAGATACGCGATTTCTTTTATGTTGCTGGCCGTACACGTCAGTATGGATTTCACGAAAATCCTCGTCGGTAGCGAAACAATCAATTTCTCAAGAATAGCATGCCGTTTTCTGTTCGATCAGGTGATGAATGAACTGTTCAAATTTATCCACTCGGTGTTCCCAATCATTTTGCCGGGCATAATTTATTCGTTCTTCCGGCGTTGAGACTGATGTATCGTCAAGATTTCTTTGGATCGCATCGATCCACTCGTCGACCGTATGGCAAATGTCAATATATCCTTCAAAATACTGCTTGATTGGTGCCGTGTATGCAGAAATAACGGGTTTCCCCGAGGCTAGGTACTCATTGATTTTTAGTGGATAGGCGGCAAACATCCAAGATTCTTTTGTGCTGAGGTACGGAGCAATCTGAATGTCCATCAAATCCAAACAGAATGGTATATGTTCCTTGGAAATTTTCCCGACATAGGTCACATTGTCTCGTTGAAAAAAGTCTCGGTAAGACGTCCATTTTTTTTGATCTGATTTCATGGTGTTGTCCATGATCCGTCCGATAAACACAAAATGACAGTAAGGAAATTTCTCGGCTAACTGATTGAGCAACATATAATCCAGCTTCCGATTAATGGTTCCTAGATACCCGATTCTGGGGCCTGGGATATCTTCTATACGACTCGAAATATCAGACGATTGTCGTACATTATCAAATGATGAAATATCAACGCCATTTTCGACGATATGCCGTTCTATGGCAGGGTTCTTGATCATTTCATCCCATACCGTATGGTTGACGGCTGTTACCAGGTCGGCCATGTCGACGAGTTGTTCATGGTACGTATTTTCAACCTCACCGATAAAATGATAGGCATCGAACATATGATAGAGCACATAGGTTGGGTTTAATTCCTGGACATATGGGAAAAAAGAGGGATTAAAGCAAAAGACAATAAACTCGTCGTGTTGGTCTATGGACAAGACCTGCTTGAGTTTTTTGCAATGATGTTTTACAGCCCATCGATCGGCCAGGGGAATTTTATAATTTCTTGGGAGTATTTTTCCTGGTTTGTACAGGCGTACATCATCTTTCTGTTCCTCGTGACCAAAGTATTGAGCATTGGTACATTGATGAGAGTACAGGGCGCCATTGGAATAGAGTACAGGCCAGCCCCTTTTCCCCAGTCGAGAGAGCGTGTGTTGACGTCCTGCCCATTGGCCGTCCCAGACTGTATGCGAAAAAGCAATAATGGGTAACTGTTTTTCTTCCCATTTTCTGCTTATGCAGCTCATAGGAATGGAGTATCCATCAGGGGTGCTTGTCGATTAATCAATGTCATGGAGTCAGGTTCGTCGCTGGTTATCGTGTATAGAGGGTTATCGGCCTTTGCCCGATTACGCTTGAGAGTCTTCGTCCCAACAGGATTGTGAGTTCTTGGTCTGCACTCTGTATCGTAACACCATATTTCTAGCAGTTGTCAGAGCCGTGAGCTGGTTTAGTGCCTCCTTTAAGCGTGGCCTATGGAACAGGAAGTTGTTTCGCAGAGACGGCTCGCACGCCTTTCGTTGTTGGTTTGATAGGTAGGCGCGAAGAGGTATGTGACTAAGAAAAGCCCCATTTCTCAACATGAAAGCCATAGTGCTTCTGAAATAAACTCATGTGGTTTTGTAATTTGGTATGGATAATGGCTCGTTCTTCTGTTGTTAGCTGTTTTTTTTGACTAATTTGAGAGACTGGTTCGTACAGTCCTTTCATGAATTGTTTGACAGAGTGAGGCAGCAAGCTGGTTACCGACTTTATGCCGGGGTGCATCGTGAGAAACACTTCAGCCTTAGATAATTCACGAGTTTTATGTTTCACTTCATCAACAATTTCTATATCAGTACTGCTGAGTTGTAATCTGTCAAATACGGAAGTGAGAAGTTGTGCCGGGTTGGAGACAAGCTCATCGAAGTCAAGTACCAGAATGTTTGTGACACCAAACTGTTTCCGATAGGGTTCTAATTGCATGAAGTAGTTTGAAATACTTACGTACCGATCATCAGTGATGGGGAGCTTCGGGTCAAACCATTCCTTATCGAGGGAAAAGTTGTAATCCGACTCAATGCGCATAAATGGATCTCGAACGACATACAAAAAGGTGGGAGTGATTCCATAGGCCTTGATCTTGTCGGCAACATTCGGCTCACAAGGGTATTTGGTGTACCCAGTCGAGGCCTCGAGCACATAGCGATGTTGATTTGGATCATAGTCCCATAAATCGGAATAGTGTGGGACGCTGACTCCGTGTCCTTGATTTTCAGAAAAATATTCTGGCTCTTTATGAACGCATGAGCAAATCTTGGGGTGTTGAGTAAGATGCCAATACAGAGTCGTAGTGCCGCTCTTCATCGCTCCGATAATCATGATATAGGCATCGTTCGGAATGATGGACTTGGACATACTGTATACTCAATTGAAGGAACGGCATGTGCTGGTTCCCAATGCCACGATTTCGACGAATAGAAATTTTAAATAGACGATGAAGGGCGAGAATAGAAAATTACCAAAGACGCAGCAGTGTGTCAATTATGTCAACAATATTGGCCTTTCGAGTGTGAGACGTGCGTAGAGTGGCGTTCTCCCTCTCCTCATCTACCACTACCCTATCATGATCTGTGATATTAGGGTTTTCCAGTCCTAGACCGAGAAGCATGTGGCTCGAGTCAGGGATGGCGCAATGTGCAAGTCCGCGTGTACCGATGCATCAACTCAATTTTTTTACTCTCTAAAATCCTCTCATCTAGGATTTATCCCATGATTCTCAGTAAACATTCTCAAGGAATTGATCCTTAAAGAGAAATGCCCTGAACGATTTCATGATGAGTCCAGGAAGGTATACTGATGAGGTTTTTTCCGCTATGATCGAAGCAGGAGAATCGCGAAAGTGGCATAGGATGAACGTTAAGGAATTAGGTGGTTCTTGCCGATACTATAGCGAATCCAAATAAGTTCCAGCTGAGGCATATCAAGTAACCTCGCGAGATTATTCACTTCAAACACGCGGAAGTTATTTGAAACGGCTATAGGACGAGAATAGACATGAATGGTCCCTGGCTGGGATCCTATCCTGACAACGTGTTGCCTTGATTGTATAACACTAAAGAGGAAGTGATGAACGTCAGCATTTTTGGCCTTGGATATGTCGGAGCTGTATCGTTGGGTTGTCTCGCCCGAGACGGACATGTGGTTGTTGGAGTCGATTTGGATCAGACAAAGCTCGATTTGATACGCCAAGGTGCCACGCCCATTATTGAGGAAGGCATGGAAGAGTTAATGAGGCATGCCGGTTCGTGCGGCCGCGTGGATGTCACGGATAATCCAATGGATGGGGTGCATCGTTCAGAGGTGTCCTTTGTGTGTGTCGGCACACCGGCACGCCCAAATGGCAGCCAAGACTTATCGGCCATACGGCGGCTCAGTGAGCAGGTCGGCAACGCGATGAAATCGAAAACAGCATACCATGTCTTTGTCATCCGATCGACGGTGTTTCCAGGGACGGTCGAAGAAATCATTACGCCGATTATTGAAGAACATTCGGGAAAGCGTGCAGGTCAGGATTTTGATGTCTGTTTTCAGCCTGAGTTTCTTCGAGAGGGATCCTCAATTAAAGATTATGATCATCCCCCGTTGACAGTGGTGGGTACGGACTCAACACGTGCGGAGAAAGTCTTACGTGATCTGTTCGGACATTTACCGTGCGAATTCATTGTGACGTCGATCCGAACGGCAGAGATGGTCAAGTATGCCTGCAACATTTTTCATGCGCTCAAAGCGACCTTTGCGAATGAAATAGGGCGGCTCTCACAGGCGATGAATGTTGATTCGCACGCCGTGATGGATATGGTCTGCCGTGATACGCGCCTCAATATTTCTCCCGCCTATATGAAGCCTGGATTTGCGTTTGGAGGTTCATGCTTACCGAAGGATCTTAAGGCCATGCTCTATGTGGCCAAAACGAGCGATGTGTCGGTGCCGATGCTTGCCAATGTGTTGCCAAGCAATGCCATTCATATCGATCATGCCATTGATGCTGTATTGCATTCTGGGAAAAAGTCTGTCGGATTGATTGGGCTGAGTTTTAAGAGCGGGACCGATGATTTGCGGGAAAGTCCATTGGTGGTGATGGCAGAGCGCTTCATTGGGAAAGGGCTTGATCTCCATATTTATGACCCTGAAGTGAATGTCGCACGACTGATGGGGGCCAACCGTCGTTTTATTGAAGAGACGATTCCTCATATTGCCTCCTTGATGACTAAAAATTGTGAATCCCTGGTCGAAAAGGCCGAGGTTCTCATTGTTGGCTTAAGCGATAAGGCCATCATGGATGTCCTTGTTCACACCACTCGGGATGATCAAATCATTCTTGATCTTGTCAATATCCCTCAAAAGGACCATATTCGAGGGACATATCGAGGAGTCTGTTGGTGAGACGAAATCCTGCCTGTATGAATTCGCTATAGTTTGCTCAAGAATGTGATGAAATTTATTGCCGGTGTCGTTGCTGTTGTCCTTCTTGTCGAAGGGACGATACGTATTCTGATCGGTACCCCACGGTCGGAGCAATTGCCGTTACTTCGCGTCCAACCAGATCCAAGGTTTGGATATACACCAATCCCCGGGGATCAGCATTATGGCTATGATGAGCTCGTCAAGCTGAATGATGTAGGATTGCGAGGCGCAGACA
>BQIY01000077.1 GCA_021604265.1 Nitrospirales bacterium | reverse complement strand
AAACAGCCTCCGATTTCAGCAACTGCCGCACTAATATAGACAATCACAGCATTCATTACTTTCTCTCCTCAAATAACACATCAATAATCGGGCACTCTGGGACCTGGGTCCCTTCGCATCGGGCAGAAATATCCCCGAGAGCTTTTTGAAGACGCCGTAAATCGAAAATTTTCTTTTTAATATCTCCCAGGTGTTTCTCCATGATAGTTTTGACTTGCTGACACGTATACCGCTTGCCGTCAACCAGACGTAGCAGAGTACGAATTTCGTCAAGGGAAAACCCCAATTCCCGACTTCTCCGAATAAAGACCAATCGTTTCATTTGCTCTTTAGTATAGATCCTGTGCCCCCCTTCCGTTCTCAGGGGTTTGGGGAGCAACCCTATACGCTCGTAATACCGAATCGTTTCAATCTGGCACCCGGTTCGCAGTGAAAGTGTTCCTATTAACATGGCTGTTCGCTTTTCAGTAAAAACCTCTTGTATCTGTAGTTACTACAGGTTGTACCATAAAGGAGAGAAAGTTCATGATAAAGGGAAAAGTCGTTTTTGCTGCCGGAGGATTAATTGGAGCGGTCCTGGCATCCACATGCTGCATCGTGCCTTTTGCTTTGCTTCTTTTGGGCATCAGTGGCGCATGGATTTCTTATGTAACAGCCCTTGCGCCGTATCAACCCTTTTTTCTTGTGGAAAGCCTGGTGTTTCTAGGAATCGGATTTTGGAAGATCTACGGCAAGCCTGAAACGTCCTGTGAAGAAGGAGCGGCATGCAGCACACATCAGTCAGAACAAATGTTGAAAGGGACTCTTTGGATAGCCACACTTCTTATTCTGAGTACATTGGGTGTTGAATTATTTGGCCTATTGTTACTGTGAGGAAAAACCAATGAAAACATTCTTCGTCAGTATCATGGTTTTTGTCCTGCTTACAATGGGAACTACTGCTGTTGCATAAAGAAAAGTCGTGACCCTCTCTGTCGAAAACATGACCTGTTCTCTGTGCCCCATAACCGTAAGAAAAGTATTGCAGGATGTCGATGGCGTTCATGAGGCAACAGTGTCTCTTGAACTAGAAAATGCGATCGTGACATTCGATGAGAGAGAAGTCCACGTACACACGTTGATCGCGCTCACAACGAACGCAGGATTTCCCTCGACTCTGACGCAGGAGGAGCAATCTGATGATGACTGACACAAGTAACCTTTTCCTGGAGTCAACCATTACCTGTCCCAAGTGTGGATTTAAAAAAACCGAAACCATGCCCACGGATTCTTGCCGGGTAGCGTATGACTGCCAAAACTGCCAAACGAGCCTTCGCCCGAAAGACGGGGATTGTTGCGTGTTCTGTTCGTATGGGGATGTGCCATGCCCACCCATTCAGCAGGCACCAAGCTGAGAACAGTGGAATGAGAAATTCGAGGTCTTCTCCTGAGGAGGGAAGGCATGCAATTGAGTTCAACGGTCGTGGTTTTGTGCGGAATCGTTCTTTTCAGGACGACTGGGTTAGTAGAAGGACCGAGCCCCTATCACATCACCATGGAACAACCGGCCCCGTATTATTCCCCTGTATTGACAAGCATTCCTTCTGGATCACCAGTTCAGTGGGATAACAAAATGGCCACGGTCCACACTGTAACTCACGATGATTGTTCAACTCAAAAAACCTGCCTGTTTGATTCAGGCCCAGTCGTTCCTGGGAAAAGTTTTATTCTTTCTTCTCTTCAACCAGGAACCTATCCTTATTACTGCCGTTTGCACCTTATCATGCGAGGAACGATCACTGTGCTTAAGGGAACAAAATAAGCAACTAATTGTGGGGTAAAATATAGTGAGAGTAATGAAAATCCACACGTTTGATTCCGCAACATGGGAGAGGATAATTCTTAGTCTCTTGCCGAAATTAATTTCCTAATTTACAATATATTATAGAAATGCGAACCTTCCCAAAATACTTGGCCCTTCTCCTTATAATCCTTTTCCTTTTGTTTAGTTTCAATGCCTATGCATGTGTGGTGCCGATTTATGGCGGCATGCAAGTCAGCCAGGACAGTGATTGCACGAAACCTGGGGAAGAACCCGCCTTGCAATTTTGTGATGGGTTTAAATCTCTCGCAATCCAAGCTAATTTCGATATTCCCTCTGAATGGAGTTCTTTTATCCTCTTAGATGGGAATGTGCCTTCTCTCACATCGATCGAAGTCGCAACAAATCCATTACCCCCCATAGTGGCCCAAGGGCAATCCGTACCTCCGAAGGATACCCTTGTTCTCATTTCCGTTTTTCGTATTTGATACCCTTCCCGTTTTTTTACCACACCCCAGTATTTTCTGAGTTAACAGATTAATCGCTAATCCCTCCTGTATGTCAGGAAAGATTTCCGGGCCTGAGTTTCTCTAGTTCCCTTTTTTTAAAGGGGGGGCCAGGTGGTTCGGAATGGAGAACCATATGAAATCCTTACGGAGATTGTGTTGGACATGCTTACTGGTCAGCATTGCGTGGTTTGGTTTGCCCTGGCCTATCCTTGCGGGAGATCAGACCGAAACCCAAAAAACCATACGACTTGGCCTGCTTGTTCAAGAAGCCCTTGAAAACAATCCGGAATTGGTAGCAGAACAAGCCAGGGTAAAAGCTATGCAGGAGCGGATTCCCCAAAGCAACGCCTTAGATGACCCCGAATTGACTGTCCGACTGTGGAACACACCTAACTCGTTGGATGTGACACGTTCGGATCGGACCATCTTTGGACTTTCCCAACAATTTCCCTATCCAGGAACCTTATCTGAGCAAGAGCACCTTGCGGAAAAGGTGGTGAAACAGGCTGAACAAAGCTTGGCAGGGAAGAAACGGGAAATCATCGAGACGGTGAAGATGGCCTACTATGAATTGTTTTATGTCCACCAAGCTATAGAGATTCATCATCAGGAAGCCCAACGTCTCAAACAATTTTTTAATGCAGCGAAGGCGAAATTCCGTGTTGGGAAAGGGACCCAAGTGGATGTCCTGAAAGCCCAAGTCGAGCAGGCGAAGTGGTTTCAACACCTTCCTATTCTGAAACAGCAAAAGCAGACCGCTCATGCCAATCTCAATACGATTTTAAATCGTGAAACTCAGGCCTCGTTGGGGATACCTATGGAACCTGTGATAAAGGCACAGGTTCTTTCAGTAGAGCATCTCCAGAACCAAGCCCTTCAGCAGCGACCAGAAATTCTCGAAGCTGCGTTTGCAGTGGAGCAATATGATTCCATTATTAAACTGGCCGAACTCCAAACCTATCCCCACCTACGGGTTGAAGCTCAACGTTGGCTTAACCGCAATACAGAAGATGGGTTTGGTGGGGTGATATCTATCAACCTGCCCTTTGCCTTTTGGACAAAGCCCAAATATGAGGCAGGCGTTCGAGAAGCCATGGCGCAGCGAGAAGCTGCACGGTTTAAAAAACGGACGTTGGAAAACCAGACGCGGTTTCAAATTCAAGACCTCCTGGCTCGGATAGCAGCGAAGAGAAAAATTCTGAACTTGTATAAGACCACTGTTCTGCCTCAGGCCAAACTTACGTTAAAGGCAGCTATTGCCGGGTATCGCACGGATCGCAACGACTTTTTGGACTTAATAGAAGCTGATCGTGCATTGCTGACCTATCAGTTGGAATTTGTCAGAGCATTAGTTGATTGGGAACAGGTGCTCGCACAACTGGAACGAGTTGTTGGAACGGAAGTGTCATAAGGAAGGTCTGCTCATGAAGATACCACAACGCTTTAGAAATCAATTCCGTTGGATCGCCATAGTTATTGGGATTATTGCCCTTGTTGGTGGTGGATGGTGGGTAAATGAAAAGCTCGAACTTTACCCACGCGGCACCGGAACTGAGGGCTCTCATCTGACCATGCAAAATATGAAGAAAATGGCAAGCATGGAAATCAAGACCACGCCAGATCAGATTGATATGCCATCGGGGCAAGCCTCACCGATCGTGTCCTCGCTCAAACAACAAATGATTGGCGTACAAACCGCATTGGTGGAGAAACGGCGGCTTTCTACAACCGTTCGAGCCACCGGGCGTGTGACCTACAACGAACAGCGCATTGCTCATGTCAACCTTCGGATTTCCGGTTGGATCGAAGACCTCTACGTGGATTTCACCGGCAAGCCGGTTCGCAAAGGGCAGCCCCTTTTTACGCTGTACAGCCCTGAGTTAGTCGCCACACAGGAAGAATATCTGCTGTCTTTACAAGGCTTAGAAGATGTCCAAGCCAGTCCACTCCCTGATGTGCACCAGCAAGCCCAACAAGTCATTGAGGCGGCCAGAGATCGGTTACGCCTGTGGACGTTTACCGATGACCAGATTGATGAATTGGAGTTTCAAGGAAGACCCAACCACTCGGTCACCATCTTTTCTCCCATCAGCGGCCATATCATTGATAAGACGGCGTTTCAGGGCATGTTTGTCCGACCTGACATGACAATGTACACCATTGCCAATCTTTCGACGATTTGGGTGCTAGCTGACGTCTATGAATATGAATTGCCGTTTATTCAGGTGGGGCAATCAGCGATGTTTACGCTGGAGGCATTCCCTGGGGAAACATTTTCTGGACGTGTGACCTATATCTACCCCTATCTGCAAAAAAAGTCACGCACCGTACAGCTACGCCTGGAATTCTCTAATCCTCAGGTTCGGTTGAAACCTGACATGTATGGCACGGTGCTGATCCAAGTGAATCGTGGGACAAGCCTCGTCATCCCGGACCAGGCTGTGCTCGACTCGGGACGCCGACACGTGGTGTTTGTTGCACAGGAGGGTGACAGATTTGAGCCGAGGAAAATTACGCTCGGACCCAAGGTCGGTTCATTTTTTGAGGTGAATCAGGGATTGGAGGAAGGGGAACGCATTGTCACCTCTGGCACTTTTTTATTGGATTCCGAAAGTCGTCTCATGGCCACGAGTAACATGATGGGAGCCCTGGGAATGGGCGGCGTCAAAATGGAACAGGCACAAATGGGTGAGATGGACAAGGGAAACATGGAGATGAGTGGAATGAATATGAAGATAGATATGAAAAAGGACAGGGGGAAGCCGGCTCATGATTGAACGAATCATTGGCTGGAGCGCCCGCAACGGTTTTCTGGTGAGTTTGTTGGTGTTCTTTCTCATGGGCTGGGGAATCTGGGTGGTGGCCCGCACTCCGGTTGATGCCTTACCCGACTTATCAGATGTCCAGGTCATTGTCTTCACGGAATGGCCAGGCCGTAGCCCTGATCTCATTGAGGATCAAATCACCTATCCCCTTATCACCTCTCTGCTGGGAGCTCCGCAGGTCAAATATGTCCGTGGGCAATCCTTTCTTGGTCTCTCATTTGTCTACATCGTGTTTCAAGATGGGACCGACATGTATTGGGCAAGAAGCCGTGTCGTGGAATATCTTCAAGGCGTGACGGATAAACTGCCGGAAGGCGTCTCGCCAACCCTAGGCCCTGATGCCACGGGAGTTGGCTGGGTCTTTCAGTATGCGTTGGTGGATGAAACCGGCCAACACAATTTGGCTGATCTACGATCCTTTCAAGATTGGTATTTGCGGTATTGGCTCCAAAGTGTGCGGGGAGTCGCAGAAGTTGCTTCCATTGGTGGATTCGTGAAGCAGTATCAAGTGCAGGTAGATCCGGTAAAACTACAAACATATGGCATGAGCATGTCCGAGGTCATCCAGGCTATTCGCCGTAGTAATAACGAGGTCGGAGGACGGGTGATTGAAGCGAGCGAACGGGAATATATGGTCCGAGGTCGAGGATATATCCGTTCCCTAGAGGACATCCAAACCATAGCCCTTGGCACGGACCAGCACGGGACACCGATCGTCGTCCGAGATGTCGCCAGGGTGACCATCGGGCCAGATCTTCGACGCGGTATCGCGGAGTTGGATGGAAGGGGAGAAGTAGTGGGCGGCATCGTCATCATGCGCTATGGCGAAAATGCCCTGGCAGTGATTGATCGGGTCAAACAGAAATTACAAGACATTGAACCGTCTATTCCCGAAGGCATTCAGGTGGTCCCCGTGTATGATCGGTCGGATCTCATCCTTCGCGCCATCGCGACATTAAAAGAAAAACTGATTGAAATCAGTATCGTCGTCAGTTTAGTCAGTGTGGTGTTTCTCTTTCACCTTCGGTCAGCTCTCGTGCCGATTCTTCTTTTACCCGTGGCCATACTCCTTTCATTCATTGCGATGTATTACCTGGGGATCACCTCGAATGTCATGTCCCTGTCAGGCATCGCGATCGCGATTGGGGCCATGGTCGATGCGGTCATCGTCATGGTGGAGAATGCACACCGGCGATTAGAAGAATGGGAAAGCCAGGGCCGAAAAGGATCCCGAGAAGAGATCATCATTCGGGCGGCACAAGAAGTGGGGAAACCACTCTTTTTTTCTTTGCTGATTATTATGGTCTCCTTTCTGCCTATTTTTACTTTGGAGGCGCAAGAAGGGCGTCTCTTTAAGCCACTCGCCTATACGAAGACGTTTGCCATGTTTTTTGCCGCGCTGGTCTCGATCACCGTGGCTCCGTTGTTAATGCGTTGGTTCATTCGAGGTCGAATCACATCAGAACGGCGAAATCCGTTGAACCGCTTTCTTCTTTGGCTGTACAGCCCCCTCGTGAAAGGCGTGTTGCGTCTCCGATGGCTAGTAGTAGGACTCGCAGTTGGAGGGATGATCTTGGTCCTACCCCTCTACGAAAAGCTCGGATCTGAATTCATGCCGCCCTTGAACGAAGGCACGATGTTGTATATGCCCACCTCTCTTCCAGGCCTATCAGTTCAAAAAGCCAGTCAGATTCTCCAAACCCAGGACCGATTGTTGAAGGAGTTTCCTGAGGTGGACCGGGTGATGGGGAAAATGGGCCGGGCACGAACAGCGACAGATCCCGCTCCCTTGAACATGACCGAAACCCTCATCACGCTCAAGCCTCAAAGTGAATGGCGGCCCGGTATGACGTGGGACAAGCTCGTGGCGGAAATGGATCAGCGAGTCAAATTTCCCGGCATGCCGAACATCTGGTGGATGCCGATTCAAACGAGAACGGAAATGCTCGCTACCGGCATCCGAAGTAGCCTCGGCATTAAAATCTTAGGACCTCAGTTAGAGGAACTGGAACGGTTAGGGATTCAGATTGAAGATCTCCTTCAAATACTCGAAGGCACCCGAAGTGCGTATGCTGAACGGGTCACCGGGGGATATTATTTAGACATTGATGTCAATCGGAAAGCGATAACCCGATACGGGTTGACCGTGGCCGATGTCCAAGAGGTCATTGAATCGGCGATTGGTGGAAAAAATATTACCTGGACCGTGGAAGGCCGAGAACGATATCCCATTAATGTTCGCTATCCTCGCGAACTCCGTCAGGACATTGAGGCCATCAAACGTGTTCTCGTGACAACACCTCAAGGTGAACATATTCCGCTGGCTCAACTGTCCAGCATTTCAAAGACAACCGGTCCCCCATCCATTCGGGATGAGAATGGATCCCTTGCCAGTTTTGTATTTGTCGATGTCGCGGGACAAGACCTGGGAACGTATGTTCAGAAGGCTAAGAGGTTGGTTCAAGAGAAAGTGAAACTTCCGTCAGGGTACTCGTTACAATGGGCAGGCCAATACCAATATCTTGAACGAGCACAACAACAACTTCAGATCGTCATTCCCTTAACGCTGTTCCTGATCTTTGTCTTGCTCTACTTGAATTTCCGGTCTATACCGCGATGCTTGCTGGTTCTACTCTCGGTTCCTTTTTCCATGGTAGGGGCCATCTGGTACCTCCATTATCTTGGGTATCATTTAAGTGTGGCTGTGTGGGTGGGGCTCATTGCCTTGGCGGGTGTAGCAGCCGAAACTGGGGTCATTATGATCATGTTTCTTGATGAAGCCTGTGCCAAACGGCAAAAGGAAAACCAACTTCAGTCATTGAGCGATCTTCGTGATGCGGTGGTCGAGGGAGCGGTACTTCGAGTGCGCCCGAAAATTATGACAGCCTCCGCAATTTTTTTGGGATTGCTGCCCATCATGTGGAGCCACGGTACTGGAGCAGATGTAATGAA
>BQIY01000076.1 GCA_021604265.1 Nitrospirales bacterium | reverse complement strand
TCAGGAGACCATAATGATCTTAACGACAACACCAACACTAGAAGGCCGGCTTATTCAGGAGTATTTAGGGGTGGTTACTGGAGAAGCGATCTTAGGGGCTAACTTTTTCCGTGATTTTTTTGCCAACATTCGCGATATTGTCGGAGGACGATCAGGTGCCTATGAAAAAGAGCTCGCGCGTGCTCGTCAAATAGCTTTTCAAGAACTTGAAGAAGATGCCAGGGACGTGGGGGCCAATGCTATTATTGGAATCGATCTCGATTATGAGGTGCTTGGTGAAAAGGGAAGTATGCTGATGGTGAGTGTCAGTGGAACCGCCGTTTTGGTGGAGTAACATAAAGTCGGCAAGACTTTGACCTGATCTGTTGAACGGATCTCTCCTTTTCAAATTGACCATACAGGCGTTTCTCTGTATGACAAAGATCTCTTCGATCTGTTTTCGTCGATTGACACGTATGTGTCGTCTCTACAGAAAATCGTTTCGACAGATTGTTGACTTTTTCAGGCAAGCGGGCCCTTCACGCGATGTCGGTAGGTAAGGTTTGTCTCACAGGATGATCTTGTCTCTGAATCATTAAGTCTCAAATCCAAAAGACCGAAAGGAGGAGATTGAGCCTGGAACAATAAAATACTTAAGTACTGTATTGAGTCGTGGAGCAATAATCACGAAGGTGGTCATGCGGCTCGAACCGTCACTGCTGACCTGAAGTTTTCATGGTATTGCCTACCTGGTGAAGAGGAACCGTGGCTGTCACTCAGAAAAACCTCTCTCATGTGAATCACAATGAAGAGGGACATGCACGTCCATTGATGTCCTATTTGGAAACAATCGCCGATCGCCGGTCCGTGCCGGGCGTGTTGTCTTTTTCGGCTACGGGAGACGTCTTGTATATGAACACCGAGGCGGAGATGTTGAGCCGTCAAATTCTCGGGAGTCGTTCCAGCGAGAATGCTGCCGCTCCCTTTCCCTCCGAAGTACTGGACATGTGTGCCGACTTGCAACATGCTCTACAAAAGGAGCTGAATCTCGAAGATTATGAACATCTTGAGTTTCGACGCGTGACAGGGAATTTGGAGGTTCCTGTTCTGTTGCGCGGGTTCTTGTTGCCCGATCCCCACCGTCAGCAAGATACACGATTCTTGATCCTCATGGAAAAAATCGGTCGTGAGAGTCGGGTGATTCCAGTCCAAGCGACAGAGCGCTTTCATTTAACCGAACGCGAGCAGGAAATTGTGCGGCATATTGCCGATGGCCGGACGAATAAGGATATTGCCAATGCCCTTTCGATAAGTGAACATACTGTGAAAGAACATGTCAGACATCTTCTCAAGAAAACAAAGTCTACCACGCGCACAGGCATTCTCGCTCAAATCTATCAGGATTCCTAACGTTTTTTCATTGCCCGTCGCCTTTTCGATCCAACCTTTCATTTTGGGATGATGTTTCGCTCTCACAGTTAATGAGTCCGTGACGAATTGACGAACGCGGCATGTCTTGATTCTATCAAGTGAAGGCGTAGATAATCCTCTCTTCAGTCTTGTCCCTGATGGTTGGCGGTGGAACTTATGAGTGTTCGAACATGATGATCATCTTTCGGCTTATACCATTGGCGTTCGCGATGCCGGAATCTTCTGATGATCTCGATGAGTCGCAATTGGTTGATGCGCTGCGAAGTGGGGAGGAGTCCGCCTTTGCGAAGGTCGTCGATCAGTATTCAGGTTCATTATTACGGTTGGCCATGGCCTATGTGCCCAGTCGAGCGGTTGCGGAAGAAGTGGTCCAAGAGACCTGGCTGGGAGTCTTTGAAGGGTTGTCTCGATTTGAGGGGCGTTCCTCATTTAAAACCTGGCTCTTTACGATTTTAACCAATCGAGCCAAAACCCGGGGGCAGCGAGAAAGCCGGTACGTGGCCTTAGCCGAAAAGTCAGGCATAGATGATGAGGAAGCCGGAACAGGAGTTGATCTGGATTTATTCATCCAAGCCGGGACAAGGGCTGGACATTGGATCGACCCGCCTCACGCCTGGGATCACAGTACTCCCGAACGGTTGGCGTTATCAAAAGAAATTCGAGAACAAATTGAAACGGCGATCGCCAGTCTTCCTCAGACACAACGCCAAGTGATTACCTTGCGAGATCTTGAGGGAATCAGCTCTGAAGAAGTGTGTAACATTATTGGCATAACAGAGACGAATCAACGGGTGTTGCTGCATCGGGCACGGAGTCGTGTTCGAAAAACGCTCGCCCCCTACGCTAAAGGAGATTCAGGGTCATTTTCATGACGAGTAAATTGAAACAACAAGCCATGACGTATATGTCTGGGAACCTCACATGCCAGGAAGTGGCCAGTATTATTACTGAGTACCTGGAAGGGGCCATGCCGTTTTCGACACGTCTTCGATTTCATCTGCATTTAGGTTTGTGTTTTGCCTGTAGAAACTATCTGAAGCAAATGAAGTATACCGTTCAAACGCTTGGGAAACTTCCTGCAGAGCCTATTTCGCCAGAAATTCGAGAAGAACTGCTTCGTCGGTTCCGTCATTGGAAACAAGGTTAAGCCTGTTCGTGCATATTCTGCGCATAGCGGACGTGGGATTTGGTATTGGGTTCTTTCTTTGATGAATCATTCACATTCGTATTTGACTCAATGGATTGTGTCATCTTCTAGCAAGGAGTGCTTGTTATGGCGCTAAAATCTTCCACGATGTTGCCGCTTGGCACCACGATGCCGTTTTTCTCATTGCCGGATGTGGTCTCTGGCAGCATGATTTCTCCGGAAATGTTTGATTTGTCTCAAGGGGTGTTGGTGATGTTTATCTGTAAGCACTGTCCCTATGTGGTTCATGTCAAAGATGAATTAGCGCGGCTTGGTAAGGATTATCACCAGTCGGGCCTTGGCATCGTGGCGATTAGCAGCAATGATGCCGGCAGCTACCCTGATGATGCGCCAGATTCTTTGAAGGCCATGGCAGAACAATTGGGCTTCGTGTTTCCGTTCTGCTATGACGAAAGCCAAGAAACAGCTAAAGCCTTTACCGCCGCCTGTACTCCGGATTTCTTTCTTTTTGATAACAAACAACAGTTAGTGTATCGAGGGCAACTTGATGACAGTCGTCCTGGTAATGGAAAACCGGTGACGGGAAAAGACTTACGAGCTGCGGTGGACCTGATATTAGCAGGGAACGAGGTTTCTCACACGCAGCGGCCGAGCGCGGGTTGTAATATTAAGTGGAAGTCTGGGAATGAGCCCGATTATGCCTAAATTCGCTTCACAATGAACTTCGAATGTTTGCAGTCGTCGGCACTATCGTGAGCGGGCAAAAACGTTACGCTCGTCAATCTCATTGCCGGGAGAAGAAGTTGAAGTCTATGTGACGGGTAGAGAGCGGCAGGGACCCGTGTTTCTCGTCATTTGCCGTCTGCACGTTTGAAGGTAATATCTCCAAAATACGCAATGGCGGCTTCTTTCGTATTGTCGGTGTCTGTCATAATGGCCACCCCCGAAATCATGGGCGGTTCCTCGCCGAACGCACGCAGGTAATCCTCATACACATTTCGTTCTTCCGTGACCCATTGCCCGAGTTTCTTTGATCCACTTTCTGTCACAAACATCTGGACGCGGTCAGTGTAGGGATTCGGGACCATCGTGCCGACCGGACTTTTGCTTTCCCAAATATAGTTGATGGCACCAAGAGGCGGGTATTGCCCATAGAGTAATTTGGCGGCCTCGTATTTGGCTTGTTCAAACAACCCGACTTTCTGACTCTCATAGGCAAAGGTAATGTAGATTCTTGCCGGATAGTCATCGCCTTCCTTTTGTGTCACATCGCCATTTTTGAAGATATTCTCCACTTTCCACCGCCAGGCCACGATTGGAAACTGTTTCGGATCGATGGTGATGGCGCGAGTGAGTCCGGATGAGCTTTCCACGCTGGTGGCTTTGACGACGACCTGCTTCTTGTCTTTGACTAGTTCATAGCGGGTGTGTTCTTCGATTTTCTCAAACGTTAGGGGTTTCCAATCATCCGGAAAGGTTTCCCCTTCTTGAGCCTGAGAAAAAGCTCCAACCTCAAGAGTGGCTGGAGAAGGGGTTTGCGCAAGGCTGAGATGGGGCAAAAAGCCAAAAACAGCCCAGAGAACGATTGTGCAAGCGATGCTGGGTTGACGAAGAAACTGAAGTCCTTGCCTTAAGCTTTTCTTAGAGCTGTTCGTGTGTTCTGAGGTGTTACGGCTATCGTGTCCAGGCAAACAGTTTTTGAAGCAATCGTTTTTTTCCATCGGTGAAGGTCGTTTTTCTCCAGGCATTCGCAACTTTTTTCACGACTTCCGCCTGGGTGGGATAAGGGTGAATGGTTCCCGTGATTGTGCTGAGACCGACCTTGGCTTTCATTGCCAGGGTAAACTCACTAATCATGTCTCCAGCATGTGAGGCGACAATGGTTGCACCCAGGATTGTATCAGTTCCCTTTTTGACATGCACCCTGGCAAATCCTTCGTCTTCGCCATCTAAAATGGCGCGATCGACTTCATTGAGGTGAAAGGTAAAGGTATCAATGGCAATGTTCTGCTGTTCAGCTTCATGCCCATACAGACCAACATGGGCGATTTCCGGTTCTGTGAAGGTGCACCATGGGATAATCAGAGAATTCGTGCTGGCATAGCCGAGTCCAAAAGGATGAGGAAAGAGTGCATTTTGAATCACGATTTGTGCCATGGCATCGGCGGTATGGGTAAATTTAAATGGGAAGCACACATCGCCTGCCGCGTAAATTTTGGAATTGGTTGTTTGGAGCCGGTCGGAGACCTTGACGCCTGAACGGGTATCGAATTCAACCCCGACGGTATTCAACCCCAATTCTTCTACATTTGGCGCACGCCCAATCCCGATCAGAATATCGGTAATTGGCAATTCCTTGGATTGTCCATCGATCTCATAGTGGATCACTTTCCCGGTTTCGTTCTTGGAGACATGCGTGATTTTTGTGTTACAGAAAAATTTCACTCCGTCACGAATCATGGCCTCTTTGACGACCTCTGCCGCTTCGGCATCTTCACGGGGAAGAATTCGGCATTCCTGTTCAAAGACGATCACCTCACTGCCAAATCGCGCGTAGGCTTGTGCCAATTCACATCCGATGGGCCCCGCCCCAATCACGGCCAGTGTGGAGGGACGTGTCGTCAAGTTAAACACGGTTTCATTGGTCAAAAATCCAGCGTCTTTCAATCCGGGAATGGGCAAGGCAATAGCTCGGGCTCCGGTGCAAATGACCGCCTTAGCATATTGTAAGACTTGATCGCCGATCGTGATGGTGCCATCACCGGAAAACCGTCCCTCTCCAATGTAGACATCCACCCCCAGTTTTTTGTAGCGATGAGCTGAATCGACATGGCTGATACGGGCTCGAAGTTTTCGCATGCGGGCCATGGCCGTGCCAAAGTTTGTCCGGACATTTCCGGAAATATCGAGTCCAAATTCTTGAGCCTGCTTGAGCTCTGCCCAGGCCCGTGATGCGCGAATCACCCCTTTTGACGGGACGCATCCTACGTTTAAGCAATCGCCTCCCATGAGATGCCGTTCGATCAGCGCCACTTTTGCTCCAAGTGCCGAGGCCACGGCGGCTGTCACCAGGCCAGCCGTTCCCGCGCCAATGATGACCAGATTATACTTTCCCTCTGGCGTGGGATTCGACCATTGAGGCGGATGCACATTATTGAGCAATGCTTGATTGAATTCGTCCATTGGTTGTATCTCAATGGCATGAGTCGTCGTAGGAGATTGAGTCATCGTATCCTCAAATTAAAAGAATGAAAAAGGCCTGTGAGTCGTGTGGTATGCCTCGGTTTGACAATCTGTTGACGTTAGGTTCCCGGACTGTTCTTTCCGGTGATTTTTCGATAGACAATGGGCATGATCGCGAGAAGCCCAAGAAATGTAAAGGCAAGCAACACAGGTGGTGATGCGATTTCGGACAACGAATTGATCGTTCCGAGTTGGCGGCCGGCAAACGCAAAGACGAAACTGCCGGGAATAATGCCCAAGGCCGTCGCGGAAATGTAGGTGCCCAGGTTGACTCGCGTGAGACCGGAAACCAGGTTAACCAAGAAAAAGGGAAACGCTGGAATGAGACGGAGCGTCATGAGGTAACTAAAGGCGTTTTTGGCAAACCCGGCTTGAATCGGACCCAGCCGATCCCCAAATTTACGTTCAACCCAATCCCGCAAAAGATAGCGGGATGCAAGAAAGGCGAGGGTCGCACCGGTTGTGGCTCCGACGTTGACGAACAGAGTCCCTAAAATACTTCCAAAAAGAAAGCCGCCGGCCAGAGTCAGAATAGCTCCGCCGGGAAGCGAAAACGTGGTTTGGACAATATAGATCACAATAAAGAGGGAAACCGCGAGGGTGAAATGACTTTCAGTATAGGCTAGAAGATGATCACGATTGGCTTTGAGTGATTCAAGGGAAAGATAGGCTCCCAAGTCGAAATAGAAAAATGCGGCAATCCCAGTCAACAAGAACAGGGCCGTCACGATCTTTCCGGTGGAGCTCGAAGAACTCGTGTCATCTGTTTCTGCGGCATTAGGCATAGTGTGCTCCAAATGGTGAGTTCTCATTACACATGCTCCTTTTTCGTTTGCGCATTTTTGTGTCCTGCTGATTCAAGTCTAGCGATATGATGCGCACAACTAAAAAGGAGTCTGATGAAGTTGAAAGTTGTTACAAAAATGTTGATGATGTCATGCCCCGAAGGTTTCTTTCAGAATAGCAGGCTGAGAAATGTCGTCACGGATAACAACCTGCAAGAAACGATTAGACCACTCTCGGAACAGTGTACTTGAATGATTCATAAGGAAACAGGAGATTCATGACTGTTGCTGATGAAAAGAACGGATATTCTGGCTTTGGGAAATGGCTCAGTGTCGCAGGATTCGTGCTGGCCTTAGCGTGTGCGTACTGGGTGCTCCATTCGTATGATCTCACCGAATATCTTCAACCTATCAGGCTCGTCGAATTTATTCAGTCTTTTGGGATGATAGCACCTGTGGTGTTTGTGAGCATCATGGCACTGGCCGTGGTGGTCAGCCCGATTCCCAGCATACCGTTAGATCTCGCAGCAGGTGTGGCCTTTGGACCGTGGTTGGGAACGCTCTATGCGGTCATTGGTGCAGAGATTGGCGCCATCATCAGTTTTCTTATTGGGAGAAAATTAGGGAGAGATGTGATCGCTCGTCTCCTGAAAAGCGATGTGGTGTTTTGTGAGAAATGTTCTGATCATCATCTCATGGGATTTGTGTTCTTGTCCCGTCTTCTCCCAATCTTTTCCTTTGACCTCGTGAGCTATGGAGCCGGACTCACGAGTATGAGTCTGAAAGCCTTTGCCCTCGCGACCTTGGTTGGAATGATTCCCCCAACGTTCGCCCTAGTCTACTTTGGAAGCAGTGCGTTAGCCGTTGATTGGCTCGTTATTCTCCTGGGCATTATCCTGGTGGGATTTTTTCTGGTCCTGCCCAAATTGCTCATACGAAATCAGTCAACATGGTGGGCACAAATGATTCAAGGGAAAAAGCCTGAAGTTCAGGCAGAACCAATATTCATTCCAGAACATGTTTCTTCATCAGAACCAACAAGCAAATGTTCTTGGTGTGGTTCAAGAAATTATACTGAATGAATTGAATTGCCTTGCTTGAACAAGATAAAGAATATTGCGTGAATGTACCATTTTTGGTGCCATGATAGGTGAGTCAAGTTCAAAAGGTTATAATAGCTACATTTTACAGCTTCCCAGTGGAAAAGAGCCCGTCAGGGATCGTCTCTTTGTTCGGATGTTTTTCTATGTGAGTGGGGCTGAGATGGTTCTGTTTCATGGGTTGGTGAAGAAATCACAGAAGACGCCAGATAAAGAATTGATACTTGCGAACAAACGTAAGAAGGAGCATGATCGATATGAAACGGGAAAAATTTAATCCTTGGTCTGGGTCTACGCTTGAAGAAGTACTGAAAGCGGAAGGACAATATGAAGAGTGTCAAACCAATGCGATTAAGAAAGTGCTGGCTTATAAATTGGGCGAAGCCATGGAACAAGAAAAACTTTCTAAAGCCGCGATGGCTTCTCGCAT
>BQIY01000075.1 GCA_021604265.1 Nitrospirales bacterium | reverse complement strand
TGCCGTCAACCGGTTTATGATTTATGCGCTGTATCCGGAATGCAATCTGTCCATTCATGCCATGTGGGGGTTGAAACAGCAAAACACCGTGTTGGCGGTTGGCAGTTCGATCGTTAACCGAAGTTCAACGGTCAATGTCGGCGAGCTGTGTCTGTCATATGGAGGCGGCGGGCATCGGAATGCGGGCACCTGCCAGGTCGCGAATGAAGTGGCTGGTGACACACTCAAAGAAATCATTGAAAAAATTCACACGCAAAGCCTAATCGCAGTAGGGGCAGGACAGTCATTGTATGCAATGGGCTAGCAAGCAATTAAGATTCTATTAACAGAAATTCATATCGAAGCCGAATGGATTCTTGCTTTCCAGATCATTAGGCTAGCCATTGACATTACCTCCAACATTTCAAGTATAGCGACCCGATCAAACTGGTTGAGGCCTAAATGGCTTCCCTCATTGCGGATAGCTAGCAGCTTTAAAAGTGCTCGGAGCATAGGGGAACCAGAGCCTCCACGCCGAATTCGATCAATCTGAGCCAAACGCCTCTTGAGCGTACTTCTGTTGGTATTTGTTAAGACCTTATAACGGTTGAGCGCGTCGTGTAAGTTGATGGGCCCTGATGAATTAAAAAGATCGCGTAATTTAAACCAAAGTGTATTACCTCGTGGCTGGAAACCTCGTTCTTCATAAACCTTGTTTGCAATAATTTCAACTAGATTGGCAAAGGCAACGGTTTCAGCAGCTGCAGCGGCCCTATAAATCGGACTGTCCTTACTGTGGATGTCTATAAACCGGCTAAAATGCCAATAATACTGATAAAGACCTGTTGTTTCCAACCAATTACAAAATGAATCAATATCGGCATCCGTAACCAGAAGCGGCGAGGGTAGCTCATTCCTAGATGTATCTGCCCAATTTTTGAGTGAACGCTTTGTGAGATCCCGCTGCTCCTTTAGCCAGCTTGGAAAAATAACATCAAGAATGGGCTCAAGCCATCCACTTCGGCGCCCAATTCGTTCCGACACGCGGTCAAAATCTTCGCCCGTCACTTTGGTATAGAGGTGAATTGTTTCAGATATATTGCGCGCATATTCATCGGCAATGGCCATTGGCCCAACACGCCGTGCATTATCCCACCATTCAGCCTGTTGAACTACGAAACCAAGCAACCCAGAAGCGGTAAGGCCAAACATGGTTAATACATTCGAAGCTATTTCACTCTCGCGCTGTCGGTAGGCGTACTCAGCCCTATTAGACATATTTCCGGTTTTACGATCAATCTGATCATAAAAGACACATAAAGCGTTATCCCTATAAGCCTTAAAATAGGCTATAGCTTCAAAATACGTTTTGTGTTTGTTTATTTTATTGAGTTCATGGCGGGCTTCGAAATTAATATTGGAGTATATCCGTTTCCGAATTCTCCGCTCGGTAAAATTTAAATCCCATATGGAGCGGCCTATCTCTTCATCATCCAAAGGGTACAAGATATTTAGACCAGACCGAAGAATCGCAGCTAGCGCAAAAATCTGCCAGTAGTGATAATAGGTGGGTGAATATTGTAGACCATCGAACACTTCGTTCCCGTTATCAAGCCATAGCAGGGTCCGATTTTCTTGCCAGGGTGTGAAGGAAGTTAATAGAAAGTCTTTCTGAATAAATTCATCGTGTTCGGGTTTTCCTGCGTCCAACAAGTGCTTTCGTTCACCGAAGATCTTGGGATGTGACCATTTTCCAAAGAAGAGTTCATTCCGCAATTCCGCTGCTGCTTTAAGACGCAGGGTATCTCCTTCTATTGGAGGAGGAAAATTTGCGGAGGAGTATTTCTCCATTTCAAAACGGCGGGCGATTTCTCCTGGAAAACGGACCCGAGCGACGGGGTATAAAAGTCCTTCGCGCTCCAGATATTCAAAAAGATTTTGTCCTGGAGATTGCGGAGCAAGATCCAGATCAACCATATATTCGCTAAAATCTCTCCACAATATAAAACGTTTCCCAAATCGGTTTTTCATACGGATAGTTTGTCCCGTCATTTTCTAATCTCTCAACCGACTCCATTCTTTACGGTGGCATTACTAAAGCCATTATACTGATCTAGGGTTTGGATCTAATCAGAAGAAAAACTGTGTAATTTATCACGTCAAAATACCAATAACTATCAGCGGAGCAGTTATAACTTTGGCATTTTCCTTAAAGAGAAATAAGAGCAAGTCTCTTAACCTCAAATGCTTTTTTTATTGATAGCAAACTCATTAACTGAACTTTCTAATTTCCTCTTTTAGGCGGGAAAGGATTATGGTGGCCAATACAAAGAAATTCGGCGACTCCACCCGTTGGTACTATTAGGTACTATTTTCATAGCTGAATTGGTAGAAGTACTATCAAATTTAGCGGGGGGACCACGGGGCGTGAACCCGTGGGAATCTACTTTATTGAAGTATTATCTCTCAGGCGATCAGCTTTTTCCTTAGCTTTAAGGAAGGACGGGGAAATGCAGACCTCCCCTTCAATTATTTTCGAAATGAATTCTGGGTGAGATTTAAAAATAGATAATAAAACATTGTCCAGAATATTTTCTAGGCTGGCTGCGAGGTTAATTGCCTGTCCCATAGCTTGTTCGAAATTTTCCTGAAAATTATCTAATCCACCACCAAATAAATCGTGAATTGCGGACATGACCAGATGATCAGTAACAGAGTACCTGGATAAACCACTAAATTGAGTAATAATTAAATTGCCTTCAAGATCCTCAGTTTGAACGTGTTTGGTTAGCCTTTCCAAGAAAATAGTTTCTTTGTAATGAAAGCCTACTCTATCCCTAACCGGTTTTAAAAACGAATAGTGAAAGGCTCCTTCCTCCCCAACTGAGTAGGCGGTATTTAAATAAAGGAGATGAGTAATAATTTCCTCCCTATTGGGAAGGATATTCTTAAAATAGCCGGGTCTTATTCTCTCTAAACTACGAAATGCCACCCCCGCTTCATAAAGATGTCCGCACAACAACCTAAAGAGGTGCAAAAGCTCCCCATTTAATATTGAACATTCAAGGTCATTGCCCTTATCAAAGTGTTCATCTGCATTGAGGAGAAGTTTTCGTAAATGTCGTGAGTCATCTGTGGCCAGCATTAGCCTCAAGAGCGGAACAGAGTAATCCTCATTAGGTGGAAAAACCATTGAAAGGTGAAACTCAATTCGTCTTGCGCGAGCTTTCATATCATAATTTCCTATATCTAAAAACTTCTGTAAGGTTTAACAGACATGGGAGGTAAGGGTAGGTTTTGAGGCACTATATCCTTGTTTCCTCATTTTAATTTTCAGATTTAATCTTTCCATTTAAAATTCATTTTTTATTCTTGAGAGGAAAGTGGTAGATTTGAACTAGGGTAGTAAAATGAATTTCTTTTATAAAGAAGGGCTCAAAGTCCAGCCTCTGTTCTATCCCATTTTCCATTCATAATCCCAACCCTCCTCCTGCATTAAACAAGTGAGCATGATGAGCGCGGATAATATTGAAAGCATTGCTTGCCTCATAGATTATTCCAGTTAATTCTACCCCTATATCTTCCCATATCACAAAAACAGGGGAACCACTTAATCCCCCATAGTCTATGGGCCACCTGTCGCTTGGTGTTGCGTTACGATTTACATTCTCCATATTTATGACGCATGAGAAATCTGTATTTGAAATACTGTCCACTTGTGTCCCAACAGTAAAAGAGTTAAACAAAATTGCTCTTTGTTTGTGGAGTATCTCGCGATACCCATTTACAACAAATCCAATAAAGAAAACTTGAGCACCATGGGAAATGCATTTAGGAGGCCAGCGTGTAGGTTTGAAAAATTGTATATGGTTCAATTGAAATGAATTTATTTCAATTCCTGACAGATCAATTCCAATTAAATCATGGGCATCGTTACCTTCCATCATGCGATTATTGACTTGATCTATACTCCCCTTTCCTACTTTTAGTTCCAAAGATTTGTCTTCTCGTTGGGCTTCAAGGAATGTTTGAATGACGTGACGTGCAGTACATAGAAATGGTCGATTAAGTTCAACCAAAAAACCGGTACCACTTCGCAATTTAGATGTTCCATCTGGTTCTCCCCAAAAAAGAGAGACGGTATGCTTAAAGCACTCCCTAGCAATGTCATCCAATTGGACAAATGGTCTTTCAAGCATGTGTGCTACTCCATGCAGAATGTAACCGATTTAGGCAGATCTATTACTTCCCTCATGATTGTACTTGCTCACGCGAGTAATTTACACCACACCCAACGGGGAGTATAACCTCGAGGGTTTGTATTCGAGGGCTTAAACGGTATAAATGACACGCAGGGCGGATAGCTTGAGAGTACTGCTTTGCAAACGACTTTCCACATCAGAAATTTTAATGTACAGCAATTGCACTTCTTCGTCGCGAATAGTCGGGTTGCGCTTTTGCAGGGTAAGCAGACGTTGTAACTCGTCATCTAATTCTTCATGCATCGAGGCGATGGCAGCATTGCGAAGCACGGGGAGCTGTTGCGCGGCCATTTCCTCAATGTGTTCTACTTGTTTTTTTAGGGTCGCACGTGTCCTCTCGATCAATTGCCGTGCGACTTCCTGATCGATTTTTTTTAATATCGTTTCGTAGCTGTCAGGTGGTAGTTGCTGGGTATAGTCTTTCCCGTCCTGATTGACCAGCAAGCGCAATGCGTTGCAAGGAAGATAGCGCCCGATTCCTAATCCGGCAGGTGCAGGGCAGTTCGATTCGAAAATGGCTTCGATTAAAATACTGTGGGGTGGAAGTTGTGGTAGATGTAACGCGCAGACACTGACCCGGCCTCTTTCCCCGTTCAAAATCAAGTCGGTTGTCGCGCGCACTAACGGGTGTTCCCAACTCAGGAAATGCATGTCTTCCCGTGCAAGGGCGGTCTCACGATTGGTCGTCACGGTGATGCCGTCTTCGGGTAACTCAGGAAATTGGTCCACCTGTAAATGAGCACCCGGTCGAAGGATCCAACTGCCTGGCGAATGATCTTCAATTTCAACCCCATACGAATCAAATGCATTTTCAAGGTATCGTAATAAGATGTTCTCCTGCTCATTGTGTTTGATTTCTTTAATCAGCGGGGAAGCAATTTCCTGACGGCACCCACTGAGTTCGAGCAACCGGTTTCGACCTAGGTTGAGTTGTCGGGTCATTTGTTCGTGCCGTTGTCTGCACTCCCTGACAAACCAGTCTTCATCGAAGTGTTCGCCGGCAAGGTACGCAGCAAATTGTTCTTCCATCTCGGCCTTGATGTGTTGGCCGGTTACGCAACTCTGCTCAAACGAATTGAGTGCATGGTGGTACCAGCGACTCAGTCGTGCGTCTCTTGAACCTGCCGCGACAGGCACGTGAATATTGATATCGTGTTGTTGCCCGATTCTATCCAGGCGGCCAATGCGCTGTTCCACCAAATCGGGGTTATCGGGTAAGTCGAACAAGACAATATTGTGGAGAAATTGAAAATTTCTGCCTTCGCCACCAATTTCCGAACAAATCAATATTTGAGCACCGTCTTCGGCATCGGCAAACCAGGCGGCAGCGCGGTCTCGTTCCAGAAGATTCATGTGTTCGTGGAAAGCACCGGCTGTCAGGCCATGTTTTTTTGCCAATATTGTTGATATTGAAACCGCGGTCTCGGCGGTCGCGCAAATCAGTAGAACTTTGTGCGGCGATAGTTCTCGTAGTTTATCGGATAGCCAGTTGATACGGGTCACATTTCTGTCGTCGTCGAGTACAGCAGGAATGAAGTGTCGCCGGGGAAACCCGCTGATCGTCGCACGCGTGTTCCTGAACAACATGCGGCCAGTGCCATGTTGATCAATCAAACGGTCGATGAGGTGTCGTCGAAGTGTACGGGCATCGTCATGAGTGGCATTGATGTTGGTTATGTCGATGGCATCGCTATCATCAATGAGTGAACGTACATGCGCTAAATCATCTTCAGCCATGGTCTGATGATCGAGTAGGAGATTCACAAGGCCGGCAGTCGCGGCATGTTGTTTCTCTTCGGCTAAGTAGCTGTCGAGGGAGTGGAAACGCGCCGGGTCGAGTAGTCGCAAACGGGCAAAATGCCCTGCCGTGCCAAATTGCTCGGGTGTGGCTGTTAATAACAGGACTGAATCTGACTGATTCGCTAACGTTTCGATTCGTCGGTACTCCCGGCTGCTCTCGCTCGGTGTCCACTCAAGATGGTGGGCCTCATCGACAACCAATATATCCCAATGGCACATGGCAATTAACGGGGCGATATCATCGCGGCAGGCAAAGTGTAATCCGCATAACACGAGGGGGAATTGATCGAAAAAGTTTTCAGGAGGTACCGCTTCGTCTTGATTGTCGAATGCCTCGTCGATATGTGAAAAATACGGCTCATCGATTAAGGTGAAACGTAAATTAAAGCGCCTGAGTAATTCCATCAGCCACTGATGCAGGAGTGGTTCCGGTACGATTACCAATGCACGATTAATTTTTCCGGTCAGTATCAGACGGTGCAGAATTAAGCCGGCTTCAATGGTTTTACCGAGCCCCACTTCATCGGCGAGCAGAACACGCGGGGAGATTCTCTTTGATACTTCATGGGCAATATAGATTTGATGGGGAATCAGGCTGACACGTGGCCCGTGGAAGCCGAAGCTTGTTGATGCTTGTTGTGTGGCAAGGTGTTGCAACGTGGCCGCGCGCAGCTCAAACCACCTGTTGTCGTCAACCTGCCCGGCAAACAGTTTGTCTTGAGGTAAATTGAACGTGAGTGCATCAGGCAGTTCACGTTCATGCATGGTGGCAGGCTCACCACTTTCTCGAATGCCGTGGTAGCGCACTGTGCCGCGGACATGTTCTATTTTGGTGATCGAAAGGCGCCAACCATCCATACTTTTAATTGAATCACCGACATCAAATTCAACGCGTGTCAGCGGGGCAGTGGCTTTTGCATACGTGCGTGTTTCATCAGCGGCGGGAAATTCTATTTGAACCGTGCGAAAGGCCACAGATTGGACGATGCCCAACCCGAGTGCGGCATCGTTGTCACTCACCCAGCGTTGGCCAGGAGTAAAATCATCCATGGTGTTCGTTCATCTTTTTTTAAGAGGTAGAGATTGCTTGGTTCCCAGGCACGAAAATCGGCTTCGGAGAGGTGGTAGTGAGTTTGTGGCATTTCCAGCCATGGTGGTTGTTCTGGGCAGGGTAATTTCTTGCTTTCCTTAAAGGTGAATGTTGCAAACGTTTACCTTATTCCTGGCTCATTGGTGAATGCATTTTTGACTAGTTTTTCTACCTAAATTCAAGGTCGTGACACAAATCTAATGAACCTTTTTAATCCCCATTTTTTTGATGCGGGAGAGAAGAGTGGTGGGTTTGAGGCCGAGGAGTTCGGCGGCCCCGCCTGTGCCGTAGATTTTCCAGTTGGTCTGTTGTAAAGCGGATTCGATATTGGCTTTTTCGCGGAGGCGCATGTCTTCTTCGGTCAGAATTTCGCCTGAGGCATCTCCATTTTTCTTGATGGGGGTTTTGGGTAATGCCCCGTTGGCTTGTGGAACCGGCAGGTCGAATTTGACCGATCCGCATCGCGATGAAATCACCGCACGCTCAATGATGTTCTGCAGTTCCCTCACATTGCCGGGCCAATGGTAGTTTTGCAATTTCAGGACTTCGACCTGGGTCAATTCCCGTCCCGTGCAGTTCAGTTTTTTGCGGACATGGGCCATGAACCTGGCTGCCAGCAGCGGGACGTCTTCTTTGCGGTTGCGAAGGGGCGCCACTTCGATGGGAAACACATTCAATCGGTAATAGAGATCCTGCCGGAACCGTTTGGCTTCCACTTCCTGGGTTAATTTCCGGTTGGTGGCGGCGATGATGCGGACATTCACCTTTCTGGTGGTTTCCTCTCCCACCCGTTCATATTCCCCTTCCTGTAAGACGCGTAACAGCTTGCTTTGCATTTCTAGAGGAATTTCTCCTACTTCATCAAGGAACAAGGTGCCGCCATCGGCCGCTTGAAAACGCCCGGCTCGATCTTTGAGCGCGCCCGTAAACGCGCCTTTGGCATGCCCGAAAAATTCACTTTCATAGAGTTCTCTGGGAATGGACGCACAGTTCACGCGCACGAGCGGATGGTCTTTCCGTTGACTGCGGCGATGAATTTCG